>JABHUV010000185.1 GCA_018658605.1 Planctomycetaceae bacterium
AAGATTGCCAATCTACGTCAATAGTAATTGAGAGCTAACCTCGGTAATAATGTGCCTTGTACCGACCCGTGTAAGAAAACGGTTTTACTATCAACCTTGGTCAACTATTGAGCTAATCCGTGGCGAGATAGTTCGGCGAGAACCCCTTGGACAATCGTGTCGATGTTGTCATCGGCAATCGGAGCAGCACTGCTGGTTGGCGAACCTTCGTTGACAGCTTGCGTGAATCCTTCCTCGTGTAGCAGCGTCGACAAATCGCGGCGGAGTTGCTGCAACTTGGCAGTCAATACAGGACCTTGAGGTTGTCGTCCGGTACCCGTGTCAAAACCTCGGAGCTTAATCGCTTCGCGGAATCCCTCCGGGAACTCGCTGTTGAGAATCATCGCATCAAACAACCGTAGTAAACGAAATTGAAGATCACGAGCTAGATCCCACTCGCCGGTAGATGCGAGCTGATAAATCTTGCTCGTCAACTCAGGAACGACTCCACTTGACGCGTTCGTTCCCCCATCGGCCCCTACCCATAACATTGGTACTAAAATTGGATCCCAGCCAGTCAGGAAGGAAAATTCGGGACGGTTGGGACGAATACGGGATATCATACGCATCATTTGTGGGAGGTCGCCCGATGAATCTTTAATGCCGATAACGCGCTCACAATCATCCGCTAACCTCGCCACTGTATCGACGTCGATCGGTGAAGCAAATAGGGGGATGTTGTATAACGTCACATCGATCGGAGAATTATCAGCGATCTCTTTGAAGTATGTATACACCGCTTCAGGTCCAATCTGATAATAGAACGGTGCTACGATGGCAACCGCCGTGGCTCCTAATTCGTAATAACGCTCGCATGCTCGAATCGTCTCGCGCGAATTTGCTTCAGCTGCTCCCGCTAAAATTGGTACGCGTCCGTTTACCTGATCCGTGATAATCTCGATCGTCCGCTCCCGCTCTGCGGCAGTAAAACGTGTGAATTCCCCGGTCGATCCGTTTGGATAGAGTCCCTGCACACCGTTGTCGATCAACCAATCGACGTAGCGCCGTGTTTCGCGCTCGTTTATATTACCTTGAGCATCAAGGCATACAATGTTGGGAGTGAAAATTCCAGCGAGTTTAGCTTGGCTCATTATCTTGGTCTACTATATAAGTTGAGAATGTGTTTTAGGTATTTATGATGGTTAGCTAATAGACAGCTGTCGCTAAACCCGTGAAGCTTACCTAATCGAAAAACTTTATCATTCGACAAAGAACTATAGACCTTGTGCACTGCTAAGCACCAAAAAACGAACAAAACCTGTATTTGTACCGATACTTAAAATAGATTGAGCACTCGTTTTTAGGGTTATGACGGTTATAGTAAAGCCATAACATCACGACAAATCACAGTTTCCCGAATACCGCTAGCATTCGTGAAAATACACAAACATTGATTAATCAAAAGTGATATGAGAAACGAATCGGAAAAGACGGATCTAATTCAACGAATCCCAGTTTGGGTACGGATTTGCGCTGTGCTCACATATTTTCTGTTGTTTTCACTTGCCGAATCTCACGTGTCCAACTCATCACCGGCGGCGGCTGCGGTCGATAGTCCAGCAACTGAGGTTGGGCAACGTGTGTCGGCACATCAGGTTCCGTGGCTACGGTTGATTGTGCCAGATTTAATGGTTGCTGAATGGTTTGAGTCGGATAGCAATCGGATTGGCATTTTAGACCGCATTCCGATCTTAGGTGGCTCATTGTTATTACTCGCAGCCGTCCTATTACTCGGTCACAGTCTATTGCGTCTGCTGAGGATTGTGCCAACGAACACTCTCGAGTCGTCCGTTTTTTCTTTTGCGTTGGGCATGTCTGTCGTGTCGTTATATGTGCTGTTGATTGGCTTGGCGGGAGGTTTGCGAGTTAAAGCATTGTATGTCGTACCGGTAATATTGGCATTGGTCTACGAGGTATACCACTATCGACCACTGACGTCTGTACGGGCGAAGACCCAGCAATTTGTTGCTCGGTTTAAGCCAACTCGACAAGCATGGTTAATCCTGCTTCCGTTTGGTTTAATCGTGGCCGGAGCCATTCTGCCACCCTGGGAATTTGATGTTCGTGAATATCATATGCAAGTTCCCGCTGAATGGTATCGCACAGGACAAATTGAATACTTGCCGCATAACGTCTATGGTAATATGCCACTGGCAAGTGAATTGATATTGATCCCCCCGATGGCACTGGGCAGCGGTGCAGATAGTTGGTATAGCGGCGCGTTGATTGGTAAAACCATGATGTCGTTCTATGTGATCTTTGCGGCTTTGGCCGTAATGGCGATTGCTCGCAGGTTCGGTCAACAGCGTAGTGGCTGGGCCGCTGCGATTCTGCTAGTAAGTTGCCCTTGGATTGGATATATCGCAACAACCGGCCTCAATGAAGTCGCACTTGGTTGCTTCATTGTCACCAGCGTACTCGCAATTCTTAATGCTCAAACTTCCCAGAACCCAGTACGACACGTGTTACTCGCAGGAGTGTTTGCGGGCAGTGCGGCTGCGAGTAAATATACGGGTGTCGTCTTTGCAATCCTGCCACTTTTTGTGTGGACGTTGTGGAGCGCTAAAACACGTGGCAACGATGTAGAGGTATCTACAGCCAGTGAGGCAAATGACGATGCGAGTTCTTGGCAAACAGTTTGGATTTTCGCAGTTGTATTCACAATTGGAGCGACGATAGTATTTAGCCCTTGGCTTATAAAAAACGCAGCCTTCACGGGTAATCCGACTTATCCGTTGTTAAGTACATTGTTTGTAAATGCGGATCGAGATGTGGAACTAAGCCAGCGGTGGGATCGAGCCCATCAGGTTCCAGCAAGTGATTCATTAGGAGAACATATTCGTAAAATCGGATATGCGAGCTCACGGCAAAGTCCGTTGTTGATGGGCTTGCTACTGCTGTCGTGCCTCGTGATGTACACCGATCGGCGTCTGGTGCCGCTGGCGTTGTATTTATTATTTGGCGTACTGGCTTGGTGGTTTGCCACACACCATTTGGAACGATTTTTGGTGCCGTTGATTCCTTTGTCTGCGGTTTTAGCAGGTGTAACATTAGAGCGTTTGTTTTCCAATTCGAAGCTGTTTTGGGGTGTCTGTATTGGCCTATCACTCTATGGTTTCATGTATCTTGGTGCGGGAATGGAAAATGACAGTCGTGTTTTAGTGAAGCTAGATGTGCTACGGCATGGACCCGCACTTGCGGAAACGACGACTGAGAAAGTACATCGGTTTCTAAACGCAAAGCTGACTGGCGATGATGTTGTGCTGCTAGTCGGAGATGCTGAGCCGTTTGATTTGACTCCACAAACAATCTATGCAACGTGCTTCGATCCGGATGTATTGCGGGGTGTTATTGATGGTAAGACGTCCACAGCCCAGCGTGGGGCACTGGCCGAGTTAAATGTGGATTATATTTATGTTAGCTGGGAGGAAATCAAGCGATATCGTTCAACCTATGGTTACGATAGTTATGTCACGCGCGATTTGTTTGACAAGCAACTGTTACCAGCGGGCGTGATCTCGGTGGAAACTGAGCTACAGATTGACCCAGCTTTTGGTCAACTGTTTCGCTGTAACTAATAAACATTGTTTGTAAGGAAAACCACTAAGTGTTTGTTCGCTACCTAGTATCGAATTATCTTCGCTCCACTGCTGGGCAGGTGGTGCGCGATAAAGTGGAATCCGCTGTGAGTGAGCAAACGCAGAACTTACAGCAAATGACAGACGATCGAGAAATTCCCAATTGTGAAATCGCCATTGTGTTTGCGAGTCACATTGAAGCAACGGGTGTGCTAGACCAATTGGAAAAGATTGTCAGCGTCCAATGCGCTGGGTTTGTTGAACATACGGGAAATTGGAATGGACTTGATGTTGTTGTCATCGAAGCGGGAGATTCTTGGCGGTCTGTCGCGCGAGCGACGACTGCTGTGATCAATCTGTATCAACCGCCGTGGATCGTCTCTGCCGGATTCTGCTGTGCCTTGCATCCAAAGTTTCGCAATGGGGGTATCGTTATGCCCAATCGCATATTGGATACTCAAAATCGGCGATTGGATGTTGGATTTAAAATATCCGAACGCGCAGTCAAGGAAACCAAAGGCTTGTATGTTGGTGAATTACTGACGGTCAGTGAAATGTTAGATACACCCAAAAAACGAAAACAGATGCATAAACAAACGGGAGCTGTCGTGGCTGATATGGAATCGTCAGTTATTATGGAAATCTGCCGCCAAGCTAGGGTTAAGTGTATGAGTGTACGAGTGATCACCGAGGAATTAGACGAACAGCCTCCGGAATTGATGAGCCGTATGATGAAACAGGATACGAAAGCTGGCAAGCTTGGCGCGTTATCGAAAGGTGTGTTCACTAAGATTGCCGGCGTCAAAGAAATGTGGGATATGAAAAATTCGGCGTATTTATCATCAGAGCGACTTGCGAAATTCTTGTTCGGTGTGATTGAGCAGTTAGCTAAAACAACTGAAGCCGGTTTGTCCGAGGAAACGAATTGATGAAAATATTGCTAACGGCGCCACGCGGGTTTTGTGCTGGTGTGAACATGGCGATCGAATGTCTTGATTTGGCAATTAACACCCTCGGTGCGCCAATCTATGTGTACCATGAAATCGTGCACAATAAGTATGTTGTCGAAACCTTCCAAGACAAGGGTGCGATCTTTGTGGATAGCTTAGCTGAAGTTCCGCAAGGATCGAATTTGTTGTTTTCGGCGCATGGTATTTCGCCGGAGATCAGAGAGTTAGCAAAACAACGCAACCTGTTTGCGATCGATGCAACTTGCCCGTTAGTCACGAAAGTGCATTTAGAAGCTGTCCGTTATGCGAAGTCCGGGTATACGATCTTAT
This sequence comes from Planctomycetaceae bacterium, assembly GCA_018658605.1. The sequence continues at coordinate 4,898 of JABHUV010000185.1, forward strand.
TGATAGGTCATGCCGGTCATGATGAAGTACTAGGGACGATGGGCGAAGCGCCTGAAAATATGATACTGATTGAGGATGAAGATGATGTGGCGGCGTTGGAGTTTGCCGCAGGCACGGAGGTCGCCTATTTGACACAGACAACTTTGAGTGTTGACGACGCGAATAGAATTATTGCGGCGATAAGAAAGAAATTTCCGGAAGTGCATTCGCCTCCGAAAGCAGATATTTGTTATGCCACACAAAACCGGCAAGAAGCGATTCGAATTGTATCTGCAGAAGTTGATTTGGTGTTAGTTGTTGGGAGCCAGAATAGCTCAAATAGTCAACGCCTGAAGGAAATTGCACTGGAACTTGACCGGCAGGCCTACTTGATTGATGGTGTTTCCGATATTGACGATGCCTGGTTTGCAGAGATAGAGACCGTAATGATTACCGCTGGAGCGAGTGCCCCCGAAGTCTTAGTTGAAGAGTGTGTGGACTATATTAAGCAGCGGTTTGGTGCGGACGTGGAACAACGTACGATTCGTGAGGAAGAAGTGCATTTCAATTTGCCTAAAGAATTGGTGAAATTATTGTAGGCAACCACGAATTACAATTCGCTAATCCGCAGGTTGCGAAAGGATAGATTGGTGGTGGGGTCATGGCCTTGGATCATGATGCTGCCGGCATCCGTGCGTAATCCACGACGAGGGTTTTCATTGGATTTGCGCGTGTCGGTCCAATCGGTGACTTGGTATCCGTTAACCCAGACCGCAATGTGGTCGTCGCAGGCGATGATCGTTTTGTGAAACCACTGTCTATCTTGAGCGACAATACGTCTGGCGTCTTGGCGACGGAAGATGCCACCGGTACCACAATCTTCAGGTGCGGTTGGGTCATCACCTTGCATGCCGTTTTGAATCTGACTCTCATACCCCATCATCTCGTCGCCGGGGATACAGCGAAAAAAGATCCCGGAATTGAGACGTTCGAGATGACTGATGCACTCGAGTTGTAATACGAAGTCAGCATAATGTCCTTCAGTTTCCAGTTGTCCCTTCCCGTTTTTAACGTTGAGAAACCCATCCGTTGTTACCGAGAAAGTACTTTCCATTTCTGGGTATTCAACCCATCCCGTTAAATCCTTACCGTTGAAAATCGAGGTTAACGTCAAGGGCTTGAGTCGGATGTTGCGAAATGCGACAGCACCGGAATTAAGTTGTAATCCAATATGGCCTTTACGTAAGGGAGTGGGGTCTTGATAGTCGAGTACTAGATTTCCATCGAGCAATGCGGAAATTTGATCATCAATAATAGTTATTTGGACGGTGTGCCATTGAGTGTTGTCGACTTGAGGTGTTACGCGTTTGCGAGCGACTAGGCTGCCTGTTGGAAAAGGATTATCGAGTGGGGCGATGTTGAATTCATAGCAATCTTTGGCAGGGTCGGAGGGAGTGCCACCGGTACGTAGGAAAATACCGCTGTTGGTTTCGGGATCGCTTTTAAATTCGAGGTGCAGAGTATAGTTGCTGAATTCAGTGGTGGTATAAAGTAACCCAGCATCTCCATCGTTGACCGTGATTGCCCCATCGGTAACTTGCCAGTTGGCCTGAGTTGCCGCTTGCCAACCAAACAAAGTCGCCCCGTCAAACAACTGGATCCAACCCTCACTTAGTTCCTCAGTCGTGATTGGCAAAGGTTCTGGTGCGGGGGCAGTCGGCATTTCAATGATTACCGGTTGCTCAGTTGGCTGCGGAATTGTTGGGGTATCAGGTGTTGGTGGAGTGGCTGGGGTAACTTGGGTCTCGGGACTATTTGAGTTGTTTGAATTACCAGAATCGCAGCCGGTGAGTGGACCGAATAAAATAGCGAACAGAGTTAACGTTAGCAGGCGGAGCAGAGACATGTTAGTTTTCCAGAGGCGGGCAGTTGTTTGTAATTGTAAATGAACCTTAGATCGTGGGATCTATGATTCGATAATGTTTAATTGTACTTCACCAGTGATGCCACCGGCTTGGTCGGGCGCACGATTTGGCCGTGGCAAGGGAGCACTGGCATCGTCGATGGCTGGCAGGTCGACAAGTATTTCTAGTAAATTGGTGGCTTCAAGATGCTGTTGGATTTCGAAGCTGAGATTGCTTTGACCAAGCTGGATTTCGCCGACAGTGTTGTTGTTAACATACACGGTTCCCAGCGCATCGACCGAATCAATCTGCACTTGCACGATATCATTTTCTTGCAGTCCAGTGGGACAATGAAACGTTCGCTGGAAGAGCACCTTTCCACGAAAGTAAGCGCCCAGCTCAGAGCTCCAATCTGCTGGCAGTTTTAATCTTCCAGGGGGTGGCACATCAGTATCGGATTCCTGAGATTGGCCGTCAGAGGTCCAATAGGTGTGAGCGAGTGGGGTGTATTGCCAAGGGCCTCGTAAGCGGATGGTGTGCATTGACTCAGATATTATTCAGGAGTGAAGTCATGAGTGATCGTAAATTGTCGTGTTTGCTGCTGCCCATTTTGAAAGGCTCGCACAATCACCTGAAACCCGCGTAAGGAAATTGGGTAGGGGGGCATGGTTTCTGCTTCCATTATATCATCAATGCCACCGGAGGAATTGTTATCGATTCCATCATTGCCTTCATCAACCAGTCCGTTGGTGTTCTGATCCACGCCATCGCGTTCATACTCGATCGTCCATGTATCGAAAACACTACAATTGCCAAACGTATAGTAACCGGAACCAGCGGGATATAAAGGTGGTACGATCTTTGTGTTGAGTTGTGCTCGGTTATCCGCAGTCAGACATAGAAGACTGCCTAATTGATTGCGCACCGTCGGTGCGAGATTGGTTAAACGAGACGCAAAACCGAGATCAATATAGGCACCGTGTCCAATCGCTACAGTCGAAGCCCGTAGCTCATATCCTGGATCACCAGGAGTTAACGGTTCACTGCCAGTGCTGTCAGCCACGATTTTGACCAACGGATCGTACACTCGTACGTCAAACCCGATCACTTGGTCAAATACGACATCTTCGCCCATGAACGTGTCATATTGAAACGGGAGTCGTGCTGTTGTAAATGGATGTGGGAAATTGGCGTCTTGGTTCGTGTTGCCTGGACTCGTTGGCAGATGGGCGATGCGGTTTTTACGCAAAGTAAGATCTGCTAGTGTGTTGGCGCTAACTGTCCCGTTGGCGTTAATGCGGATGGAAATATCGTTCTTATTGAGGAACGCAACTAAATTACTAGTGTTCACACCTGGGAGTATGCCAGCGTCGTTGTTGAGATCAGGGCGAATCAACAACGCTCGGCGACGTAAGGTGGCCAAGGGCATGTCGTTGTGTTTTGTCAGAGCAATCAGGCCTTCGCTCGGTTCATCGGAATTTCCGTTACCGTCGTTGTCGATGCCATCGCGGAGGAATTCCGTATTGCGAGGTTCTAGCCAATAAATGATCTCAGCGTTGGGTGAGGTAATCGTTTCAAACGGTTGACTACTGGCGACGAACATTCCTTGCACTCGTCCAGAAAAAGGTTCACCCAGTCGCCGTGAAGTAAACATGATGACGTCGTCGGTATCACCCGACAGGGTGTCAGTTGCGGATTGGGGAAAATCATTGTCGACGCCTTCGATAATTTCAAAATACCCCATCGCTGATGCAGCGGTTGTGTTGGGCGTTGCTTGTACGGTGATGCCGCGGAAATCTTCACGTAGTAGATTAGTAACGTTGCGCAATTGACCCGATAATTGTACGTTTGCCCGACCTTTGTTGACGGCATTGGCTATTTGCCGAAAGGCTTCAATGACCCCTAGTACTAGCAATAAGCCAACAGTTGAGGCGACGAGAAGTTCGACGATGGTAAAACCACCATGATGACGACGTTTTCGATTCATAGAAAATTCAGGCGCAAAGGGTACAGCAAGGATATGTGACCAACATTTGTTTTGAGGGAAAGGCACTACTCTGTAATAATACTCAACCGCAACGATTTGTGGAACGTTATTTTTGTGTTGAGGGCACTGAACTATCGTACATTATGTTGTTTTCCCCATTGTGCCTATTGGGAAAGCAATCTAAGTTCTTACGTTTTCACACCGAATTATCACGAATTTGAAAATCAGGCTACTGCAAGTATCTACGCGAATTGTTGAAAATAGACGATTGCTATTTGATTTACCATGATCGATATTCCTGTGGACGACTCGGATTTCGGCTAGACAGCAGCAGGGAAAATTCAGTTCAATACGGCTATGCAAACAGCGCATAATAAAAAAACTGGGATTAGTAGAGCGGAAGTTTTCATAGCCGTTGCTGTGGCAATGTTGTTAAGCGGGATTTTGCTCCCCTATGTACTGAAGCAGCGGACAATGAGTCGCCGTAACATGTGTGATTACCGACTTACGGGACTCGGTTACGCCGTCCAGTTAGCAGAAACAGCCAGCCAGCAACTTCCGACGTATCGCACAGCTTGGCCTGAATTGCACACGAGTCCCCCCCCGATAATCAGGAGTGACCGCATTATCGGTTGGCAATTCTCGTTATTACCGTATTTGCGTTTGACCCCAGACGCTGTCACAACCACGGATCCGGACGCCGCGCCGCGGATCGGCCCACTATATCATCATTTTTCCGACTATGTGGATGATTCTACGGCGCAAGCGCAGCAACGACTACACAAACTGTATTTGAATGATTTTGTTTGCCCAGCCAATAATCCGCCCGAGATTGACAAAGGCATTTTGCCAGGTGGTTGGAATTCTTACGTTGCCAACGGCGGATTGCCGGATGTTGTGGGATCACCGGATTCAATTTACACAGTTGATTCTATCGCGAATGGGTTGTTTGTTGATGATCCAGCTTTATCACAACACGTCGGTCACCGCGCATTCTTTGGATTTCAATATATTGCAGACGGAGATGGGCTCGATAAAACTTTGATGTTGTCAGAAAATATTGACAGTGGTAAATGGACTGACACTTCTCAGGCAGCGTTGCTTTTCCATTGGCAAATTGACGCGCCGCTTCCAGCAGGAGTGAAAACACCACGCGTGCTCGGAATTAATATTCAGCGGGGGCAAGTAATTTCCGGTGACATACGTTTTGCGCGCATCTCCAGCAACCATGCAGGGGGGGCAAACGTGATTTTTGTTAGCGGTCGCACTCAATTTATAAGCGAGAATATTGACCCGCGAGTCCTGCGATACATGATGACATCGCGTGATGCTGAATGTACGTGGCCAGGAACGACCATTTCGATTTTTGAATAGGTCGGAGTTAGCGATTGAATTCATCGCGTACGTCGGCGATGATCTTTTCAATCCCGCAATGATTGGGGGCGCCAATTAGATTACTGATTTTTGTGAGATCAGGGACGCGCCGGCGAATATCTTCAAACGACTCGTCATACGCATCCGTATACGTTTGGAATTCAACCTGTGATTTAGAATCACACACTTCGATTACTTTGTCAGCCAACTCCAGAATGGTAATCGGCGTGTCGCTGCCAATATTGACGACTTCGCCCACGGCAGCATCCGTCTGCATCAAGGTGAGGACGGCTGCGATGACGTCTTGTACATGTGCAAAGCAGCGGATCTGAGTGCCGTCATCATGAACAATCAACGGTTCACCCTTGAGTGCTGCCTGCACAAATCTCGGCAACACCATCCCATAGGCTCCGGTTTGGCGTGGGCCCACTACATTAAAAAACCGTCCAATGACGATAGGCAGGTTGTGCTCTTTGACGCAAGCCAGCGCTAGAAACTCATCAATCGCTTTGGACACTCCATAGGACCAACGTGGACGGGTAGTCGAGCCAAACACGAGGTCGTCTTCTTCGGTCCAAGTTTCTTTTGGATTCTTACCGTAGACTTCACTAGTAGATGAAAAGAATGTCCGTACGGACTCACCGTTTTCCACTCGTTGACGTAGCGCCGCCATTAACAATTGTGTCGGATAGATGTTACGCTCGATCGTTTCAATAGGTTTACTGGCAATGAGCGCCACGCCCACGGCAGCCGCTAGGTGGTAAACTTGATCTTGTCCAGCAACCACTTGGTTCATGAGTGTTTCATTACCAATGTCACCTTGGATATAGGTTAGGGACGGATTATCAATAACATGGGTGAGGTTGCTGGCACTGCCCGTCGACTGGTCATCGACAATCGTGACTTGGTCTCCCCGCGCAAGCAGTGCGGTTGTGAGATGTGAGCCGATAAAGCCGGCTCCGCCAGTGATCAAAACGTTCGGCAAGAATGATATCCTTTTCGATTTATTACGGCTGTTTTTGCATTGATTACCAAAAATACCTAAGTCACCTGGCTACCCTAAAAACGACAGATGTACATTGGTGACATCGGCAATCAACTCCTTGAATAATCACGTAAATCGGTTTTTTACGCTGACTGTACGTCACTGTGCTTGTTTCTTAGACTGTCCGTAATGAGTATACTATTATTGATTACAAACTTTTTGAAAAATACATTTACTTAATTGATTTATCGTGAGGAACTCTCGCATTACGAGATGTTGTATTAATATGTTCAAGTCTAAACTTCGCAGCCTTTCACGGGATTTGAAAACACCCTTATTGTTCACTTTGTTTGTCTCCCTAGTACTAACACTAATGGCGACAAATATATCTGTGGTATGTGCTCAAGAAGAAGGTGCAGATGGTGTTATCAAACTCAAAGAAAAATCATCCCAGGATGCCTTGGATGTCTACTCTGATGCGGCCAAGTTCCAGAATGGTGCTAAGTTTGAAATTGCTGTTGAGGAATGGGAGGCGTTTCAAAAAGAATTCCAAGATGATCCCTTAGCACCCAAAGCAATGTATTACTTGGGCATCTGTGCTTTACAACTGCAACAATATGATAAAGCAGCGAGTGCTTTTGAATTTACGGCGACACGATACGCGCAGCATGATAGTACGGAGCCTGCACTGTTTTACTGGGGTCGCACTCGATATGCGCAGGCCTCATCGTTGCAAGACCTTAAACAAAAACAAGCTCAACTTAAAACGGCCATCGGCGCATTTGAAAAACAGCTTGCCGCGTACGCCAAAGGCTCTTTGGCAGATCAGGCGTTATACTTAATGGGTGAATCCCATTATGGTTTGGATGATAAACCCGCTGCCATAAAGTCATACCAAGCGGTCGTCGCGGGGTTCCCCAAATCCAAACAGCGAGCAACAGCCGTTTATGCTTTAGGTGCCACGCTGGAGGAAGAAAAAAAATATATTGAGGCAGGCAAGGCATACGATATTTTCTTAGCGGAATTTCCCGAAGATCCACTCCGTACAGAAATACGGATGCGGAAGGCAGAGACAATTTTGCAGGCCAAGAATTATAAAGAAGCCGCCGAAGTGTTTGGTGAAGTTGCTGCGGTAGAAGGGTATACGTTGGCAGACCATTCGCGGATGCGCCAAGCATTTTGCTTGTTGCAGTTAAAGCAATATGAGGAAGCCACTGCTATTTTTTCAACAGTTTTATCCGCCAAAGAGACAGCTGATTTTCACACCGAAGCTGCTGGGCATTTGCTGTCGATCTGTCGTGCATATATTAATGACAAAAAGCATGACACAGCGCTTAAATTAGCAGATGCGTTTATTGCAAACGTGATGGACGCTGAGTTAATTATCCAAGTTAAACTCGCAGCTGCTGATGCACTTGATGGTCAACAAAAATATGATGATTCACGCAAGCGTTATCTTGGAATCGTAGAGCAGCACGGTAAGCATGCCTTGGCGGCAGATGCTTTGTACTTTGCAACATTTGCTGCGTTGCAACTTAAACAGCACGACAATGTCATTGCCGACGCGAAAACCTTTTTGGATAAATATCCCAAACACGAATTTCAACCCGATGTTGCTAAACTACTGGAAGAATCCCGCATCCTTAAGAGTGCTGATTTATTTCAAAACAAAAAACATGCGGAAGTCGTGGAAATTCTATCGGCGTCAATCAAGGACAGTCCGCAAGGTTCACGAGTGGTCGACAGTTTATTGTTGTTAGCTCGATCTAGTGCCGCCTTGAAAGAGATTGATGCTGCCAAGGGCTATGCCGCTCGGCTCATCAAAGATTTCCCTGAAAGCAAGCTCGTGGCTGAAGCCCAGTTTCGTTTGGGGGAATATCATTATGGTGAAAAAGAATATGAACTGGCGATTAAGCAGTACGCAACAGTTGTCAAAGACCATGCTGATTCCGTCTTCGTCGCTAATAGTCTTTATAGCCAAGCCTGGAGTGAAGTGCTGATAGGCAAACCGGATGTGGCTGAAACCACCTTTACGACTTTGATTGAAAAACACTCGGAGCACCAATTAGTTAGCGTGGCACTATTGGGTCGAGGTAAAGTTCGACGACAACAGAAAAAATTCAAAGAGGCGATTGAAGATTTAGATGGGTTCTTGGCATCCAAACCGGACGTTGGCCAACAAGTGGACGCTTGGTCAGAAAAAGGTAAGTCGCAAATCGGTTTACAGCAAAACGCAGCAGCGATTGAAACGTTCAATCTATTGCTCGCAGCGGATGCCAAGGTTGCCGACGCAGATGCGATTCTGTATGAAATTGCTTTTGCTCAGCGAACGCTCGATAAACACGATGCTGCTAAAGCAACCTTTGCAAAACTTGTTGCCGCTCACGCCGACAGTGCACTTGCTGGGGACGCCCATTTTCGATTAGCGGAATATCAATATGCCGACGAACAATTCAAAGCCGCATTGGTTGACTACAACAAAGCAGCAGACAGTTCCCATGGGTCGGATGCATTGAAAGAGAACATCCTTCATAAACAAGCATGGACGCATTACAAGTTAGATGATTTCAAAGCGAGTGCTGCTGGTTTTAAAGACCAAGTGTCCAAGTATGCTGCGGGTAGTTTTCTACATGATGGCCAATTCATGTTTGCTGAATCTTTATATAAACTCGGTGATTTCCAAGCCGCTGCCGACGCATTCGCTGCCATTACGAGTGTTACCTTTAAGTCGCCCCAGCACCATTTATTAGTGAGGTTGCACGGTGGTAAAGCAGCAAGTGAATTAAAGCAATTTGAACAGGCGCGTAGTTTGTTACAACAAGTTGTGGATAACGAAGATGAAGTGGCTGACGGGTATCGCCGCGAAGCACATTTTGAAATTGGCTGGACCTATGATCGCGAGCAAAATTATGAAAAAGCATTAGTGGCATTTGTAGCCGCCGGTCGTGATCGTGGCCACATTGGCGCTCGGGCTCATTTTATGATCGGGGATATTGCCTTTAAACAAAAGCAATTTATTGATGCGATCAAGCAATTTGATCGGACTATCTTGCGGTTTGAAGATGAGAATGCTCCTGCTAATGTTAAGAAGTATCAAGCTCTGGCCGCATTTGAAGCGGGGCGGTGTAAAGAGGTTTTGGCGGGAGTTGCCAAGGATGACAATAAGTTGGACGAGATGAAAAAGCTCGTAGGCGAAGCCATTACTTACTATCAAATGATTATTGACAAATACCCTGCGACTGAATTAGTGAAAAACGCGAAGGAGCGTATCGCAGAACTTGGGAAAATAGAATAGTAGTCAAGGTCTAGGTGTCTCAACAAACGCAGAGAGGCCAGTAGCGATCAACAGAGAGGAATTTAGCGGATGAGAATGTTATTTTCACGGCAGCAGTTAAAACGAAGAGTCGTGTTGTTTAGCATGATTGCAGGGTGCATAATTGCCGTCACTATTTTTGCGACATTTGTGCCGCTGGCAGCGAACGCTCAGGATGCCGAGGGTCCGACAGCCGGTGCTGAAGCGAGCAATAGTGAAGCTGTTGGCAATGAAGCAGTTGTTGATGGCGAAGTGACGAACGTGGAGTCTGAAGGGATTAATATATTCACGCTCGTTTTACAGGGTGGTGCCTTTACGATTCCCATTGGGTTAATGTCCTTGATAACCGTGACGTTTATCGTTGAACGATCTATGGCGCTGCGTCGGGATCGCGTTATCCCCACCGAATTGATTACTGAGTTGGGAGAATTAGCGGAGACTCAATCTCGGTTTGACCCGCGGGCGGCCTATCGATTGTGCCAGCGATATCCTTCCGCAGCAGCGACGGTGATTCGCTCAATGCTGGTCAAGGTTGGGCGGCCTCAAGCAGAAGTAGACCGAGCAACGACTGAGACAAGCGAGCGGGAAGCGGATCGTTTGTATGGCAATATTCGCTGGTTGAATCTTTCCGCAGCAGTCTCACCATTGCTGGGGTTACTGGGAACAGTTTGGGGAATGATTCAAGCGTTTCATGACACGACCGGATTGCCCGCGGGAGTTAATAAAGCGGATTTTCTAGCGGAAGGGATTTATGTCGCGCTGGTAACCACCCTTTGTGGATTAATGGTTGCGATTCCAGCTGCCGTTTCCTCACATTATCTAGAAGGCCGTTTGCAAAACCTGTTTCATGAAGTGGATGAATTGTTGTTTAGCTTGGCGCCGCAAATTGAACGCTTTGAAGGTCGAATGCGGTTTACCAATGCGGATGAAGATGCTGCAGAGGCAGGTGATGATGGTACGAGTGAATAAGTGACGATAGTGAAGCAGGAATCATAACAAAGAAGAATAGCAGACTGACACAATTATGGCGGTAAAAATAAAATCTAGTCGAGCACTTGGAACACTCAATCTAACACCATTGATTGATGTCGTTTTCTTGCTGTTGGTGTTCTTTCTAGTCGCCACCAGATTTGCGGATGAAGATCGTGAGTTGGACGTGTTGTTGCCATCTGCAAGCGAGGCAGCGGCTGTGACGGCCGAGCCAAACGAGCTTGCCATTAATATTTCAGAAACGGGGAGCTTCTACATCGGTGGTAAAACGGTGGATGAAGCCGGATTGTTGGTAATCCTGAATACCGCCGCAAGCAATAATCCCATTGGTCAAACGGTGATTATTCGAGCGGACCAGCGAGTCCCGTTCCAGTTTGTGACAACGGCGATGAATTTGTGCAATGTAGCTGGCATAGAAGACTATACAATTGCAACAGATAAGGATTAATTAGGAATCGAAGAAGTGACAATTACAGAAATTATGGAGTAGGCAATGGGTTCTTCGAACCAATTCGACAAGCCACAGCTAGGTTCGCAACAACCTCGCCGCACGACGGTTCGTCGATATGTTCCGAGGAGGCGAGTTGTTTTTGACGAACAACAATGGCCCGTTAATATTGTTCTTGTTGTTTTAGGTGGATTTTTAATTGGTGGGATTTTAGCTTATCAACGATTTGATGATCCGCGGTGGTACGCCAGTCCTTGGGTTTCACTGACGTTAGTATTGTTTTTAATTACAACGACAATCATGACCTTGCGGATGATCGACAACCGTAAGTTCAAACGGACGATGCAATTCTCGGTGGTCGTTTGCGCAATCGTGCATCTCGTGATGTTGATCTATTCGGTCGAAAGTATGATTTTCTCCAAAGGTTGGGATTCTCCGGTCGCCAATAAGCAACTCGTTCGAAAAAAACAGCGAAAGCAGATGGAGTATCATCCGACGCCTCAACAGCAAGCTGATAAACCCGATTTTCTAAAGCCTATTGATTCGGAGGTGCCGGAACCGACACCACCAGAAGTCGAGAGGCAGCAGCAAGAAGATCCGGTAACGCCAGAACCTGTTCCGCAGCAGCCCCAACCAGACCCCCAGCCTCAAGTCGAGCCTGAGGTGGTGCGTAAAAACAGTTCGTCTGAAAGTAGTATGGCGCGACAAAGCGACACATCTTCGCGGCTTACCAAGCGTGATGTGAAGATGCCTGAGACTCCACAAGTGACGGTTGATGTTTCCCAAAACACGGTTCGAAAACCATCTCAGCCAAAGCAGGCCCAGCCGACACGCCAGGTTGCTCGTAGCCAAAGCTCGACAACCGCTCAAAAGGTAACCATTCCCAAAGTTGTTGAGACTCCCGCTCAAACCCAAGCCGCCAATGTGCAGCGGGCTGTTACTAAACCAACCCCAGAGACCGTGGCAACTAATCATGCGTCGCGGGCAACAACGAAGCGACAAACTGCCGAGAATCAGGAAGTTCCGAAAACACAAGTATAGCCGGTGGAAAATCAACAAGCGACATCACAACGAACTCCACAGCCTCTTGAAGTCGTGAAGAATACGGCGGCTC
>JABHUV010000037.1 GCA_018658605.1 Planctomycetaceae bacterium
ATAACTTGGGTCATAACCTTGTCCCATTGGGGCGAATTGCGTATCTGGGGTCATCCTAGGGCGATTTGGGGGCAATCAGGTCACGGGCAGGTGCGATAGGTCCAAGTCTGGGTAAGACAGTTTCTTGATATCAGTAACATCCAGCTGACAACACGCATTCAAGGTAACCGTTTGGCGTGACCACCCTACCGCACAACGAATGGCCTTGTTACGCTGAAGCTTCAGGGTAACGCCAGGGCAATAGTTCATCAATACGATTGACAATGTGATCGTGTGCGCGCGACCAGGGCCATTATGTCGAACATTGCAGGTTAAGGACAAGTTGAGAGGTGTCTACACAGTTCTACGACGATGCCTTAAGACTCCAAGCCCGACAATGCTGATCCCAAACAGGGCTAAGCTGCCGGGTTCAGTTACGGGAATTGTGGTAATTTCCAATTTGCTGAAGTCGTAATAAATAGGCTCTGTACCATTTGGCTGAAATTGTGGAATGGTCCCACCAAAGCTATTCGAATCGATTCGGACTGTTGCGGAACCGTCCGCCAGTTCTGCAAAAACTAAGCTTGGCAAATCTATTGAAAATATATCGTAACCATAAGGCGCCTGATCAAGTGGTTCAAATGCGTCTTCAATTAGAAGACCATCGACAAACAAACCATCTTCAAGCGCTAGCTTTGTGGACGGATTGTTGTCGTTGCTCTGCATGGAGCCAATGCCAAACGTCAATGTCGCCGATACGATCAAGCCTCCTTCTATACTGTAGGTGTGAAGGAAATCAACGAAGTCGAGAACTCTACCAAGCCCGGCGTTATTAGGTCCAGCAGCTGAGCTGTCGGTAAATTGCGATCCGTCGCTTGCACCCGCTTCAGAAGATGAGCGAAAGTTAAACTGACCTGGAACAATGGAATCACCGATTAACCGTCCACCTAAACCATCGTTATCACCAACAAAGTCAGTTATTACGATTGCATGTGAACTTCCTGACGGTAGCGTTATTCCGATTAATATGATCCCTATAAAAACATTACATGCGATTGATTTTAGGATGTTCATCGTTTCCAGTGTTCCTACACGCTAGCAACCAGTGCGGAAATAAAGGGGGGGTAGTTTAGCTAATATGGAGAAGTGACGCTTTGATTTGAATCAATCCTTCCTCGGGGCGCGGGTCATGCAAGGAAGAAAGGGGCGCCGGTAAACAAGAAGGATGAGGCCAATAGCCAACAGCCACAAACTCGCTGGTTCCGCTACGGGGAAAGACGCAACGCTTGCGCTGAACGTACCACTAAGAGAGTTTGTGAAGTTTGCAATCCCCTGTTCCTGAACATCTGCGTCGTTATTAGGGAACCGTTCCCCAAACGCTTCCAGAGCTCGTAGAGTTTTGTGACTTTATGCTCGGCGATGCGACCGAGAACATCGGTGAGCCTGGCTTGTGGATCGACACCGTTGAGCTTGGCCGTTTCAATCAGCGTACAGCCGATGGCGTTTGATTTGCCACCGCCTCCGGACCCCATGAAAAGATATTTTTTGTGGCCAAGAGCGATGGGCCGTATGGAACGCTCCGCCTTGGCGTTGGAAATGTCCGTCAGTGGCCACCCTCTAGCTTACGCCGGGCGGCAGCAAACTGCTGGTCGGTCTTGACTGTCTCGGTCCTTACGCGTTCCAGAGCCTCGGCAGGGACAGGCGTCTGTAGGCTGTATTTTATTTCACGTTTACCGATAATTTCGACAAGTTCGAGCGGAACCCTGCGTCAAATTTGATAAACATCGCCACGCTTGATCAGATGGGGGTATTTGGCGATATCTTTCATCCCGTTTGTGCATCACTTCTGTGTACCAATCGGGAAGAATTATCTTTGCGGTAACAGTAGCTTACTGTCATATTAAAGGCTAGGCGGCGTCCTGGCGGATGGGGTGGGATTCGAACCCACGAGACGCTCTCACGCCTGCCGGTTTTCAAGACCGGTCCCTTCAACCACTCGGGCACCCATCCGTTTGCAATGATTACAGTGTGTTACAGTGTGTTACAGTGTATAAGAGGGACTTCTTATAAGCCATAAACAGGGGGTTGCAACCAGATTGTGACCCATGTATCGACGATTGCGCCCTCATTGGTGGACCAGAGGGGATCATCGGTTGATTCCAAACCAACCGGTTGCGTGTATCTTGATCTATATTGATGAAATGCAATGTGGTAATGGGAAAATTCACCAGAAAAGTGTTGTTGCTTTGCGGCACAGAAGGGTTGTCGTTGCAAATCCTGTACTGCCTTAAAAAGGCGGGTTGCACTGTACATGGGGTTGGAAGTGGGAAATCGGCCCTGCGCCATTCAAGGCTGATCGAACGTTATTACGTCTTGCCATTGCAGCTTGCTGAAGAAAACCCAGACGCCTTCGTCAATGGTATTAACACCCTGCATGACTCTGAACGGTTCGACTATATTGTCCCTGGCTCTGGTGTGAATGTTCTGTGCGCGTTAAAGGAGCGGATTTCTATTCCATCCTTTCCCGTTCCGTCGCTGGAAACGTATCATTGCCTGAACGACAAATGGAATTTTTACAATCTCTGTTTACGAATTGGTGTACCGACCCCCAAAACTATGCGTTTCGACGATAAAAACGCGCTCCGCCAAAAGTACAAGGACGTCGGACAAAAGATTGTCGTCAAGCCAACAGCCGAGGGTTTTATGAATGGCATTGTTTTCGCCAACGGAGTCACCGATCTGCAAACACCGATTTTCGACAATCCGGATTACCGGTTTCGCCCCCTCCTGTTACAGGAATTCATAGATGGGGTGGATATCGATATCAGTATCCTTGCCCTAAACGGAGAGATAAAAAAAGCCGCCGTGCAAATGTGGAACGACAAAACGGTTGAATTCATCAAGAACACAGAACTTGTAGCGTTAACCGAAAAGCTCGTGGATGCGACCAATTACAGTGGTGTCGCTCATTTTGATGCGCGCATCGCCAAAGCGGATGGGTCACTTTATTTATTGGAGTGCAACCCGCGTTTCTGGGGTTCGATAAACGCCGCCCTGTTCTGCGGCGTGAATTTCGTGGCCGAAGGGTTGTGCATCGCCTCTGGAGCCGATGTCAGCGCGGACACCATTCTCCCAGGAATGAAATATGCGGGACCTCTTTGCTCGTTGAGCCGCATAGCGCGGCTGGATTTTCGG
>JABHUV010000220.1 GCA_018658605.1 Planctomycetaceae bacterium
CTTCCTAAGGCCTCTGCGGCAACAAATCCCACCGATTCGACGACCGGAGACGTAACGGCTCCGGCTGGATTTGACGTTACGATGTTTGGCAATCCACCGGAAGTTAATTACCCCGTTTGTATCGCCGCTGCGCCAACCGGCGAATTGTTTGTTGGTGTGGACCCGCAAGGTTCTCTTGGTAAAGTTCCAGGACAAGGTAAAGTGCTACGATGTATCGATGTTGACGGAGACGGGCGTGCGGATCATATAAACGAATTTGCGAAAATGGATCACCCGCGAGGGTTGTTTTTCGATAACGGATCGCTGTGGGTGCTACATCCCCCGCTGCTGAGCGTTTTTCATGACGTAGATGGAGATGGCACCGCTGATGAACAGCAAACATTGATTACCGGTATTACTACGAATCAGTTGAACGTGCGAGGCGCAGATCATACGACCAACGGTATCCGCATGGGAATTGATGGGTGGCTGTATATTGCGGTGGGTGACTTTGGGTTTGTAAATGCTACCGGCACTGATGGCCGAAAACTTACCAAACGTGGAGGAGGAATCTTGCGGGTTCGACCCGATGGTACAGACATGGAAGTCTATAACTGGGGGCAACGCAATATTTTGGATGTCAGTATCGACCCGCTGATGAATATATTTACCCGCGACAATACCAATGACGGTGGCGGTTGGGATATTCGACTAAGCCACATCTATCAATCGGGGGATTATGGATACCCGTCACTGTACTTGAATTTCACAGAGGAAGGTTTGCCACCGCTGGCCGACTATGGCGGTGGTTCAGGGTGTGGCTCGATGTTTTTACACGATCTGCGATGGCCAGAGCAGTACGGCAATGCCTTGTATACGTGTGACTGGGGACGAAGTGAAATCTACAGACACAATTTGCCTAGCAACGGGCCTACATATGATGCTCATCAAGAAGTGTTTCTGAAAATCCCGCGGCCAACGGATATGGATGTTGACGGTAGCGGAAGAATGTATGTCGCGAGTTGGAAAAATGGTAAATTTGCGTATGAGGGGCCCGATGTTGGGTTCGTCGCGCAAGTCGTTCCAGCGGGGTTTGTGCCCAAACCGTTCCCATTCATGACCTCAGAAACCGACGATCAGTTGGTCAAATATTTGTTTGCGGCGAGTCACGTCTATCAAATACATGCACAGCGAGAGATTTTACGGCGAGGGTTAACAGAACAGCGATATGCGGATTTGCTGATAGCCAGTAAAGGGCAGGATAGTCCCATACATGGTCGTGTAGCCGCTATTTATACGCTTAAACAGCTCGCCGGCGAAAGGTGCCGCAACGATCTTTTGTCATTGTTGGACGATCCGGGCATTGGCGTTAATGTCATGCGAGCGTTGACAGATCGGCTCGGTGAATTGTCTGGGTTGAAAGTTGATCCATTTGTGAAAATGCTGCAACACGAGAATCCACGCGTACAAGCTCAGGCCCTGATTAGCTTAGGCCGTATTGGCGATGCCGCTGCGGCGGAAGCAATCTTAAAGCTGACAAATCGCTCAGAACAGTATCCTTTACCGGAGTTGACGCCGTTGTACAAACAAGCGGATCCCGGCAGAGTGTTGCCACATCTTGCCGTGCGAGCATTGGTTCGCTGTGGTTCAGTGGAAGCTTGCTTGCAAGCTATTGAAGGCCCATATTCCGACGGAGCGTTGTGGGCACTGAAGTACATGCACAATTCGATTGCGGTTAATGGTTTGGTCAGAAAATTGAGTGAAGTTCGTAGTGCGGAGGTACGGCAAAATATTATCACAACCCTCATCCGGTTGTACTATCTCGAAGGTGAGTACGAAGGGGACTGGTGGGGCACCAGACCCGATCGCACAGGACCTTATTATGATCGCCAAAAATGGAGTGAAAGCGACACCATCGCTGCAGTTCTGAAACAATTTATTCCAGAGATAGACGTGGAAAGTCGTAAACGGGCGGGAGTGGAGTTTGCTAGGCATAAAGTGAAGATCGAAGGACTCCAGGTCGCCTCGGCGGTGGTCGGAAAATCTGAACCGATGGCGGCGATTGTGATTGCCGAGGCGGACAGTTCAAACCCTGATCTGATTGCCAATTTGGCGGCAGATATTGTTGTTTATCGAGCGACTGAGTTTAAAGGAGATGTTAACCGAGGGGCCGAATTGTTTAAGAAACAAAATTGTTTGGCGTGTCACACAACTGCTAATGGACAAGTGCCCAAAGGACCGCACTTGGTTGACATCGGAAAGCGTTCCAAAAAAGCGGAGTTGTTGGAATCTGTCGTTAAGCCAAGCGCAAAAATCGCCCAAGGGTTTGATACGTACCTGTTCCAGACGGTACAGGGTAAGGTCTACAGTGGATTCGTAACTGGGGAGAGTGCGATGGAAGTGCAGATCCGCCAAACAAACGGCGTGCCGGTAATATTAAAGAAAAAAGACATCGACGAACGGGTGAAATCCGAGGGCTCGATGATGCCAGTCGGGCTTGCCAATAACCTGACGCCTGAGCAGTTAGCTGATCTGGTGGCGTTTTTGCAATCGTTGAAATAGTCGATTGAGTTATTTCGTCGCTGACCGAACGCCTTGTTTCGAGGCTACAAGTTCTTCAAGCTGCATGTTCATTTGTTTCGCTCGCTCGGCATGTTTCTCAACGACGTTGGTTAGTTCACCTGGATCCAACTCGAGGTTGTACAGTTGACCGCCTTTGTTTGCAGGTGTCGGGATATATTTCCAGTGATCATCTCGTAGGGCAACGGTGCGTTTAGCTTCTTCGAGCATGAGAGAATAGGAAGAATTGGATCGCCCCAGCAGCGCCGGTAACACATTTCGGCTATCCGGTGCTTGGGTGTCTTTAAGTTTAATGTCTAGCAGATCGGCAAAGGAAGCGATGAAATCGATTTGATTGACCATTGCGTCGGATGTTCCGACTTCGATTCGTCCGGGCCATTTGACGATGAACGGCACGCGAGTGCCTCCTTCGTAGATTTGGTACTTGCCGCCACGATAGGGGCCGGAGGCATCATGCCCTCGATCGACTTCTTTTGTAGAAGTCAGTACGGTGGTTCCATCTTCATAGCCGTCGTCATAGACGGGGCCGTTGTCACTTGAAAAAATGACGAGTGTGTTTTCGGCGAGACCATTGGCCTCCAGAGCGTCTAAGATTTCGCCCGTTGCCCAGTCGAGTTGGACCATTGCGTCGCCTCGGTAGCTTAACTTAGATTTACCGCGGAAGCGCGGGTGCGGCGCACGGGGGACGTGGATGTCTTGGGATGAAAAGAAAAGAAAGAAAGGCTTGTTCTTCTTTTGATTGGAGATGTATTTGGTTGCTTGCTGGACGAACGTATCGGCCATCGTTTCGTCGTTCCAGAGGGCGGACTTGCCGCCAAATTGACGTCCAATACGTCCGATACCATTAATGACGGATGTGTTGTGACCGTGACTGCTTTTATAGTAAGTCATGGATTCAGGGTTTTTCTTGCCGTCGGGATATTCCGTCGCAACGACA
>JABHUV010000197.1 GCA_018658605.1 Planctomycetaceae bacterium
CCCCTTCGCCGTGAATAGTATTGTTATCGAATGTTGCCGTGGCGCCTTTGAAGACCATTACAATTGGTGGTAGCCCACCTTTACGTGAAAGGATGTTGTTCGACAAATGGACGGTCCAACCAGCATGGATTCCCACGGCGACCAAGGCGTTGTCGATAATTTTATTGTCCCGCATTGTAGCTTGTCCAGTTTTACAGCTGTCGAATCCGATTCCAGTCGTTTTGTTGTGATGGCAGTGATTGCCGATCAATGTCGTCTGTGCATCGCCGCGTTGCCCGATTCCGGCACGTGCATTCGCGTAACATTCGTTGCCTTCAATGAGTGCAACAGCCGCTCCTTCGGTGCCGATGCCCGCTTCGAGATTGTGATAACAACGGTTGTTTATGATTTTGGGGTGCGCATGATCTCGTGAACCGATCCCCGCGAGTTTGTTTTCGTAGCAGCGATTGTTGCGAATTGTTGGCTCTACGTGTTCTTCGTTTCCAATGCCAGCCATATCATTCTGATAACAGTCGTTGTCTTCGATAACTGGTTTTGTCATTGAACCGGTTCGTGTCCCGATCCCCGCACGACGGTTTTTATAGCAGCGGTTTCCCCGCACGATGGGACAAGCGCTTTCGCTGATGCCAATGCCCGCTCGTATATTAGAGTAACAGATGTTTTTGGTAACCAACGGGCTAGCGTTATCATGGCCAATTCCGGCATAAAAATTTTCGAAACAAGTGTTTTCCGATATGAACGCCGTTGATTTCTTCATCGACCCAATTCCTCCTCCCATATTACGGTACGAAAAATTCCGGATGATGCGTGGCGACACCTGTTTGCTGGGATTTCCCGTGATGGCGATACCGGTATAGCCGACATGGTGAACGATGTTATTGGTGACAGTACATTTTGATATACCAGTGATCGCAATGCCAGCGACTCCCGGTGCGCCAATATGTTCATGCGATTGCAAATTTCCTTGTGTAGCGTGATGTTTGTTCCATTTTACGTCATCATAAACGCCAATGTTCGTAATGGTGAATCCATCAAGAACGGCTTCTTCGGCCAAATCAACACCTGGGGCGCCACCCTGTTTGCCACCGCCATTAATAATTGTTTTCTCCGCGCGGAGGAGTCCGAGTTTGCCTTGTGTGTCATCACCGACACTTTTGAGAGTGATACCGTGTTTTAACACTAAATGTTCGTTATAAGTGCCGGGTTCGACAAGGATGACATCGCCGGCACTAGCAGCCTCGATGGCTGCTTGGATCGTCTTATGTTGCTCCGGTACTACAATTTCTTTTGCGCGTGAAATTGATGGCAGAATAAACACTAGGATAGATGTAAAAAAACCGGCTAGTAGAAATTGTTTAGTGGTGTTCATTTGGATGCTCCAGTCGGTTGTGTTTAGCGGTCACTAGCGAACATCGGTTGTGCCAAACTGGTACGAATACAAGTCGCCATCTTTAAGTATAAACCGAATGCGAATAGGTTTCCCAGTTAAAGTTGATACATTGGGGCCGGATTTCCAACGAATGACTTGTTCCGTAGAGTCGCCATAATGCTCGAGGCTATCTTGTTGGGTAAAGCCTGAGAGCGGCTGTCCGTCTAAGTCTTGTAGTTCTACATAGAGGCTACCTGCGGCAGAGGTTGAGTAATTTACGTGTAGTTGCTGCCCCGTAAAAACGATAGGTTTGGTGATGAGCTCGCCGCCGTCCAAAGGAGCGTACAAAGAGACAAATCCGTCAAGTCTAATGGTATACCGTCGTTGTCGATGTAGGTCGTTAAGCCAAGCGTGCTCGCTGAAGTGCATGGAGATGTCATTGGGTGCACCCTCGATATTCGATTTGGTTTCCCATAATCCGTACGCTTGGTAATTGTCACCGTATATCCAATGGCCAGCTGCTTCAGGGCCAGGGCGCAAGAATGCCTCGTCCCACCGTCTAAATGATTGGCCGTTGCGACTTGCCATGAAAATCCCGTCGGTAAGGTCCGTTGCACAGCGCTCGTAGGCAATTGTTAATTTGTCGCGCAGAGCCAATGGCTCGAGAGTCTTGCCGTGATCATTGAGTTTACGAGCGACGTAGCGTGTGGGGAAACCGACAAGAATATGTGACGCACGATAATAGGGCAGCACTTGATTTGTATACATTTGTTGCGGCGGTGAGTTGGGATAGGTAATACCAACCGGATCCGTCCATGTCTCGAAGTCTGTCGAAAAGGCAACGCCAATACTACGGAGTCCCTTAAAGGCTCCCTCACTGAAATATCGCACGTACATGACATAGCGATTTGATTTAGTGTCCCAAAAACAGGCGTTATGCGAGTCGAACGCTCCTTTAGTGACAACTGCTTTGTCACTTTTGCGAGACCAGTGAATGCCATCAGCGGATTTGAATGTCCATAGTCCTTTGCTAGTAACGGTTCCACCAATTGCTTTAAATCTTTCGTCATCGGGACAGTTAGGGTTTGCATCGATGAATGGCGCAAAATTATGAGTTTCAGGACTCCCGAGGAAAACGATGTTGTTTTCCTTTGACCCGCGCCAATCGAAGAGGCCGAGTTTAGGTTTTATCCAGTGGATGCCGTCGGAACTGTGGGCATAGCAAGTAACTTCGCTTTGCGCTTGTCGCAGTTGTTTGTCGTCGACGATATACTTGTGACCGCGATAAAACATATGATAGACATCGCTGTCTTGGATGATGGTGGAATACCCACTAGCGTTGCCTTCCCACGGTTCTTTGTATTGGATAGCGATTTCACGACGAGTTGGTGAGTGCAGTTGAAATCGTGCTTGACCACTGATCTTTTCAACCAATGCGTCATCTACAAATAGCTCTCGCCGCGATGTGATATTCGTTGCTGAGGCAGGTAACTCCTCAGCACCTACGATAGGTGCTAGCGATACAGAAAGCAATGTAGAAATGGCTATGAATATTGGGTTGAGATTCATCAGTAAAATTCCATTCGAGTGTGAAAAATAAATAAGCGGCATCGTTCTTGTTTGAATTATGTGTTTGCCGTCGGAATTTGTGCCTGGAGGCGATTAGGGATGCAATTCGAACACTGTCAGAATGGCGCGGTGGTCCGAGGCGATTGCTTCGTCTAAGACGGTGACTGACTTTGTAATCCAGCGATCTTGCGGGTATGCGAGGACAAAGTCAATTTGTTTTGTGGGCTTAGTGACGGGGATCGTTGGTTGTGGCTTGTCTGCGATCGGATTAAACCAATGTTTTGAAAAAATAGTTAGTACGTTGCTAGTCGGCGTTGCGTTGAGGTCCCCGGCTAGAATCGACAGCGGGGTCGGAGAATTGCGTGCGAATTGCACCAGGTACTTTGCGGAATCAATACGTTCTTTTGAGTCTGAGCGATGGTCAAGGTGTGTAGCCCAGAAGGTTAGATTTCCATGGTTGCTTGGCAGTTTTATGGTTGCTTGCAAGGCCCCACGTTGTTCACCGTTATCGTGATTTGGAAGCTTATGGTTTTTGTGGTTAATGATTTGATGTTTCGAAAGGATGGCATTGCCATAATCACCCCCTTGGAACGGAATGTTTTGCGCGAAAATGACTTGCATCGAAGTTGCTTTGGCGAGTAGGGCGGGTTGGTCTTGATTTTTGACTCGGGCCGTTGCTCGATCGACTTCTTGTAGTGAAACGATATCGGGGCGCGCGGAATTAATGACGTTGGCAATGCGGTTTAGATCGAGGACACTGTCGATCCCTTCGCCGTGATGAATGTTGTAGCTAAGTACGCGCAATCGCAGCGGTTTTTCAGCAGCTTTGGAAGCTGGCAGGAATATTGTTAGCAATAATAGGCAGTAACAGTATAGTGATCGCATTATTAGGCAGTTCTCAAAGGGCAGCACTAGTTGATTTGTCTGTTCATTGTGGCATTGTATAAGGTGCGATTCAAGCGGCGAGTTGTTATTCACACCAGTAGCGGCGCTGCGAGGTTGGATACATTCTCGAAAACGGACTGTGTTACAATAACCGACGGAGCGAGAAGAATGCAGTAGATTTGAGTTAGAGTAAAGATTGGTTATCGGCAGGGTGTACGGAAACGACTGGGCGTCAAGTAGTCGTCGGGAATGATGGATGACGGTTTTTGTGCAGATATTTTTGAAGGAGCTATGATGCGTTTCAATTGCTATCGAACAGTTTGGTATCTATCTTGTCTCTTGATCATTTCGGCGGTGATGAGCCTTTCTGATTCACTCCTTGCCGAGGGCAAGTTGACGCCACTTGTGCGAGTGGTGGACTTGATGGTTGGCGAATCTGTTCAGGTAGAATTGTGTAATGGCGAGCATGTTCAAGTGAAATTGCTCGATTTACAGGAGACCCGTGATCCGATTCGTCAGGCAATTCGTAGCGCTATGGTTAAGGTGCAAGTGGATGGCGAAATAATCGAACTTGAATCGGGGATGTACAATTTACCGCAAGTGCTAGGTAAAGTACAAATCGATTGTTCAGTTACTGGGGGATACAACTCAAATGGCACACCGGGATTTTGGGGACTGGAGAAGGATGCGAGGCTACGGTTTTGGCCAGCGAAGTCACCGTTATTACGTCCTGGGACGTTTATATATCCAGTCCAGCAGCGTTGGTTGGCGACGCGGACATGGTTTGATAATGAGCCGGTCGATGATGGTACGAAAGTCTTGCAACAGATTTATTACCATAGCGGATTGGACATTGGTGGTACGGAGCGTCTCGTCCAAGTGATAGCTGCGACGGATGCGATAGTCGTTTCAAGCGGTGATGATGTCCTGTCTGAATATGTGCTCAAAGATGGGACTACGCCGAAGTACGGGGAAGGCAAGAGTCCTATTGCGCCACGGGCTGACGTTGTGTATTTGCGTGACAGTCGTGGGTGGTATTACAGGTACAGCCATTTAGATTCCATCGACGAACGAGTGCGTCCGGGGCGAGTCATTAAGCAGGGTGAACCGATTGGGGTTCTGGGAAAGAAGGGGGCGAGTGGCGGATGGTCGCACCTACA
>JABHUV010000040.1 GCA_018658605.1 Planctomycetaceae bacterium
CACTGACGGATCAAATCTGAAGGGCTTGTTTTTCATATCGGTTTTTAACGTCCTGAAATGTGATTATCGGAACAAAATACTTGTGTCGTATATTAACGGATGAACATCAGTTCATTGGAGCTTAATAAAACTTGGCAATACTGAATCCACTTATCTAATTTATCCGCAGAACCCAGAGATTGCGCGGAAGAAACGAACGTTAGGCCAAGTTTCAATTCTTCCTCTGTTGGCACTCTGTTATACAACAAAGCGTAGCCCCGCTCGATGCGAGTTTGGGGATCCTCCGAATTACTAGCCAGACGGTTGTAGAATTGTCTCGCTCGCTCAATCATAAATTGACTGTTGAGCATGAATAGAAATTGTTGCGGAATTGTGGTGGTGGTCCGTTTGGCGATACTTGCGCGTGGCGTGGCAAAATCGAAAAGCCGTAGGAATTGATCTGAGGCGAACTGATCTCCATTGCGACTTGATGAAGCATAGACTGTTCGACGACGACTTTGGAGGATGTTATTTTGAGGCGGCCCTCCCAGTTGTTGATCTAGCTCGCCGGTGGCAAACATTAGCGAGTCCCTCCAAAGTTCGACATCCATTCGCCGAGGAGGATAGCGCCACAGAAACTTGTTATCTCCATCCACACGAAATGCGGCGGCATCATATTGACTGCTTTGCTGATAAGTTGACGACGTCAGAATTGTGCGGTGCAGTTGCTTGATCGACCATTCCCTGCGGACGAATTCACTGGCAAGCCAATCCAATAACTTCGGGTGGGAAGGATTGTTCCCCAGTAGCCCAAAATTACTGGGGGTGGTAACTAGGCCTCGGCCAAAATGATGTAACCACACACGATTAACGATTACCCTACTCGTGAGTGGATTGTCGGGGTGGACGATCGATTCTGCCAATTCCTGCCTGCCGCTGCCGTTGCTGTATAACACCGCCTCTTCGCCTTCAATAATTCGCAAGAATCGACGTGGAGCTTCGGGACCTTTTTTTCGAATATCTCCGCGTAATGCAACCGTCATGTTGTTACTACCGATATCCCTAAGGACATGGGCCTCATCATATTTTGGAGGCACGTTCTTCTGCGCCGCATCACGCTGAATCTGCAGAGCGTCTCGGTGAGCGGTCTGTTGCAGCGTTACACCAGTCGCTGCTTTTTTAATGACGTCGTTGGCCTTCTTCAACTCATTGTTAAGACGAGTGACCTCCGCCTGAGCCTGATTGAAGGCATCGACCAAATCTTGGGGTGCGATCGGCGCGATTTGTGCGGTGGAATTATTGAAAATCCCAGCCAGTGAGTAGTAATCGAGCGTGGGGATAGGGTCAAATTTATGATCATGACAACGCGCACAGGCAACGGTGACGCCTAGTAGACCGCGGGTTAAAGTGTCGACTCGATCGTCCAGAGTTTCTGATTTTGCGGCGGCTGCGCTGTCGGGGTCGCCGCCGTCGGTCCGAAAGGTTGGGCCAAGTGCCAGAAATCCCGTGCCGAGTTTGGATTCGACCGTGCCGTTTAGGTCACCGGCAACCTGTTGCCGAACAAAGTTGTCATAGGGCAAGTCCGCGTTGAATTTACGGACAACCCAGTCGCGGTAACGCCAGGCAAAGGCGTTCGGTCCATTGTCAGTAAATCCCCCAAAGCCTTCATTGTATCTGGCGACGTCCAGCCAATGGCGACCCCATTTTTCACCATATTTTGGTGACGAGAGCAGTTCCTCAACTAGCTGCTCGTAGGCACTGGGATCATTTTGATGAACAAAACGGGCGACTTGTTCCGGGGTTGGGGGGATGCCTAGGATGTCGTAATAGAGCCGTCGAATGAGCGTTCGACGATCCGCTGCGGGTGCTGGTTGCAGACGATGCTCATCGAGTTGTGCGAGTATGAAGTAGTCGATGGGATTGTTGGCCCAACGTTTATCGGAAACCTGCGGCAGGTTCGGCCGTTTGACTTTTTGGTAAGCCCAATGGTTTTCTCTCGCGGCTGTCCAGTCAGTTGTAGTGGGCGTATCGCGCGTGGCGAGAACGTTTGTTTTGGGCCAAGCCGCTCCCACAGAGATCCAATCG
>JABHUV010000221.1 GCA_018658605.1 Planctomycetaceae bacterium
AACAATTCGTCATCCGGAATACTACCCCACAGGAAGAACGAAAGATTTGAAGCGAGCAAGAAATCATTATCAGCAATACCGGTTTTACTGCGCTTATCACCGCGAGCAATGTGTTGACCGAGGTAAAAGAACTGAGGCGAAGCGATTGTGGCTGCAACGACACTTTTCATTGCCTCGGAAAATTTGCCACCCCGTTCTATCTGTCCGACTCCGAAAGCCGTGTACCGTTGCAGCGTCTCCTTATCAACCGGTTCCCGAAAAGCCCGCGTTAAAAACTGTTGCAACCTGTTTTGGATAATCTCTTCGATCGCGGATGTGTCCGCCGGAGTAGCGAATAATTTTTGCCAGACACCAACCGTCCCTTTGTGAAAATCAGGACTATTGACAATTGACATCCCCAATTGCAAAAACGACTCCAACAACAACGGCGACATCGTCAGATGGTCCGCTTGCGTATCGTAGCCATGCTCGGCGCGCAAATCTTGAGGATACGCGGCGACTCCCGCTAAACGAGGTTCGATCAACTGAGATTTACCAAGCGGTCGACTTCCGACCCGAACACTGTCTGGCATTTTCCCGGAAGACGGTTGATAGTAGTTGTTATACTCTCGCAGCATCCGCTCGGGCAGCGTAAATACTTCCACATTAAGCTGCAATAAATCCTGCACTGCATTATTGTATTGGAATCTAGTCATGCGTCGAACAATTGGAGTTACCCGCGATGGGGCCCGCTCAATTGCCGTAGCACGTAACGACCGCAGAGTGTTTACAAACACTTCGCGCTCTGCAACTATTAGCTCGGATGCTTCGTCAGGTGGCATCGTTCGGTCGCTGAGTACATCAATCATTTCCTGTAATAATTCTGGGGCTGCCACCAACGAATTCGCGTTTCGAATTCGCGACAAATCAACCGCGCCAAGCTCTCGATCAGTGCTGCCGTGGCACGAAATGCAATGTTGTTCGAGAAAGCTGGTGACCGGGGAGTTTGCCAACGCTGTGGAAGCGCATAAAAACACAACGATGACTATGGCATGGTTGTGGATGCGTTGCTGAGATTGTGACATACATTTGATTTTACAGGATTGAGACTGTATGTTCTATGGAGGTTGACGACAAGCTGTAATTACACCTTTTCAATTTTCCTTTTGGCTTATAAGTATATGCAGATAAAGTCCCTTGTCCTATCAATCATATTTTCGCTCAGCGCAGTCTTCTTGCAAACGTTGTGTTGCAGTGGGCAGCAAACTAAAAACTATACGTTATGGCAATTGCCACCGCGAACGCACACCCAAAACATGGCCTATGTCATCCGTACCCACGATGACAACGTGATCGTGATTGATGGTGGAAACGCGGGTGATGCTGAGTACTTAAAAGGCTTTTTAGCACCTCTGGGAAACCATGTAGATGCCTGGTTCATTACGCATCCACATCCAGACCACGTCGACGCGCTAACCGACATTCTGAACGATCTCGGGCAACTGGAAATCGACAAAATCTACGGTTCAATGCCACCGTTGGATTGGGTCGCAAAGTATGACCCGAAACCAACTTCCCACTTAACCACGGTTAAGAACTTTTATCAAGCGGTACGCAAACGCAGCAAGACGATCCATGAACTGCAGTTAGGGCAAACACTACAGTTTGGGGATCTAAGAATCCAAGTTCTCGGAATCAAAAATCCTGAAATCATTGGCAACGCCATAAATAACTCTAGTCTCGTCTTGCGGTTCTCAGACGAACATAAATCGGTGCTGTTTACTGGCGACTTAGGTGTTCAGGCTGGACAGAAGCTTATGAAAACCAAATACGCATCGCAGCTCAAATCTGACTATGTTCAAATGGCCCATCACGGGCAAGCGGGGGTCGACCGCGATTTCTACGAAGCAGTGGAGGCAAAAGCCTGCCTCTGGCCAACGCCTGTTTGGCTGTGGAATAACAACAAAGGGACGGGCAAAGGTTCTGGCCCGTGGAGTACATTAACAGTCCGCCAATGGATGGATGAACTCGGCATCAAAAAGCACTACGTCTCGGCCTATGGTATATCGGTCATAGAATGAGCCGTTACTAAGGCAACGCATTTTTACCCAAACAATTCCATGATTGGCTTACCGGTGGTGAGCGGCCGCGAAATGCCGCTGTTGGCTTCAGGGCCGTTAATCGGGATGTCCATCGCGTGATAAATCGTTGCCGCCAACTCCTCAACTTTCACCGGATTCAAAATCGGTTGGTTAGCGTGCTTGTCGGATTTTCCATATAACTGTCCGCCTGCTATCCCGGCGCCAGCTAAAATTGACGAGAAACATCGAGGCCAATGTTGCCGCCCAGGCGGTTGCTGAGTTAGCACTTTGGGGGTTCGTCCAAATTCGCCGGTCACGACGACCAATGTGTTTTCGAGCATACCGCGTTCCTTCAGGTCAGTCAGCAATGCCGATAGAGCTTGATCGAGCCGTGGCAAACAAAACCCCATGCCGTAGGAACCGTTGCCAAAAGCGTTGCCCATACCCATATTACCGCCATGCATATCCCAGCTACTTGCAGGTGGTCCATTCGTTTCGTGATCCGCTTGACCCGCCCAACCATTGACGGTTACATATCGCACACCCGCTTCGACCATGCGCCGCGCTAATAACATGTTTTGCCCTAACGGGTGTCTGCCATATCGATCACGCATTTTTGGAGTCTCACGATCCATTTCAAATGCCTCACGGCCCTCGGAACGTGTCATTGCGTCATATCCTAATTCGCGTAGATTTGACCAATCTTGTCCTTTGGCATCCTGCGACAATGCCTTGCTTTCGATTTTACCAAGTAACTTACGGCGTTTTGCCAACACAACGGGATCTCCGAGGTCGTAAATTTGCGGCGGTTTAAAATCATCCATCGAGGGATTATTTTTGTCAGACCCGACAAACACTGGTGCATAGGCCGATCCCAAATAGCCTCCAATACCAAGGTTGGGTGCACAGAACACTGGCGGACCAACGCATTTCATCAACCATGCGTTCGAGACAATATTGCGGGTACTGGGACTATACTTAGCGACGAATGAACCGAGATACGGCTGGTCATCGCTCACTCCATTTTGAACTCGTTTCAGCGACTGTCCACTCAAGAGATTGTGCATGGCATCGAAGTGATTACTAATGGCGCCGGGATGCGTCATTGAATTTATCAAAGTGAAGTGATCCGTTACCTTGGCCAGTTCTGTATGCATCTCATTTATACGCATCCCGGGAACTTTGGTAGCGATCGGTTTATAGGGTCCACGAATAGAATCTGGGGCATTTGGCTTCATGTCCCATGTATCTACATGGCTCGGGCCGCCACAGAGGAGCACGAAGATGCACGACTTTTCCGACGACACTGCGTTGCCACGTTTATCGGATGCATCTCTACCAATCACAGCACCTGGCATATTGAGCGCGAGAGCGCCGAGGCCGCCGGTAATCAACGCCTCCCGTCGATTCATGTCATATGTGTTCATGTGAGCGCCTTGCAAAAGTTTACAGGTAACTGGACACCACTAATTATGAAGCCTACGTACGAAAAACGCAAACCCGCTTTATGGTAGAGCCGCCTAATAATAAACTGATTAACGATTTTCGCACCAAAAATCCAACTATACAAAGCCGCAATAGCATTAGCATTGGCGTTGCCGGAGGAAACAGCGCTATCACCTATAGATCGCCAAATGTCCTAAGGACAAACTTCATCAGCTTTTTCGTATTCTGCTACAATCTTTCGTATGAATGTTCGCAAACTCATCGCGTTTTATCTTGTCATTCAAGGTGTCGCTACTGCTCTTTGGTGGTGCGTACTCTTTACGGTCCCCACATCGGCGGAATGGTTCCACCCTACTAATTGGCCACGCGAGTCCTTGCTCGGGTTTTGGCTCAGCGATTCAATGCTACTAGTGGCAGGGTCGTTTTTCACGGCCG
>JABHUV010000206.1 GCA_018658605.1 Planctomycetaceae bacterium
CGAGGTGACCGAGATGCTGACGGATTATCAAGGCCGACCCAATGGCGGCGATGGCTGGCTAAGAACATTGCGTTTTGTGCCTAAAGAAAACAAGATCTATGTCAAAACCTACTCGCCGCTGTTAGATAAAACCGATGAAGCCGCAAAAGAAACGTTTACGATCGACTACAAGATGACGCCGTAGAAAAATGGTGACCACGTACGGAAGCCGCACCCTGCAGTCATCGTTTTCTCTTGTAATGGTAAGTGCAATCACGCTACAATCAGCTTTCCAATTGTAAGATTCATAATTCGCTGGAATTCCAAGGAGTTTCCCCATATGTCTGTTTTCGTACGACTTTGCATCATGATGTTCCTGCAATTTTTCATCTGGGGCGCTTGGTACGTAACCGCTCCCAACTTCCTGAGCACCATTGGATTTGGGGCAAGTGATTTCAGTTGGACATATTCAGTAGGCCCACTCGCTGGAATTATTGCTCCTTTATTTATTGGAATGATCGCGGACAGATTCTTTTCCGCGCAAAAAGTCCTAGCCGTTTTGCACCTTGCTGGTGGAGGTCTAATGCTCTTTGCAACCACCCAAATGACTGGGGTTGCTCCATCGGCTGACTTAATCAATATCATTTTCTTTGTGTACATGCTGACCTACTTTCCAACGCTGGCGCTGACCAACACAGTCGCCATGAAAAACATGACCAATTCGGACAAACAATTCCCCTATGTGCGAGTCTTTGGAACAATTGGTTGGATCGCAGCCGGTTTTGCGTTGACATTTCTAAAAATCGAAACCACTATCGAGATGTTCTATCTAACATCTGGTGCCGCAGTTTTGTTGGGAGTCTTTAGTTTTGGCTTGCCTGCCACCCCGCCAAACACAGATTCGCAGGTCACTATGAGCCAATTGCTGGGGATAGATGCCTTTAAGATTCTCAAAGACAAAAACTATTTAATCTTCATCGTATCTTCAGTTTTGATTTGTATCCCCTTGGCTTTCTATTACCAAATTGCTAGCCGTGTGGTGGAAATGGTTGAGTTACCCATCGGACTCACGATGTCTTACGGCCAAATCTCTGAAATCTTATTTATGCTGCTTGTCCCTGTTATGCTAGTGCGACTAGGAGTGAAAAAGATGTTGGCCATCGGCATGTTAGCCTGGGCAGTTCGGTATGGGCTTTTTGCCTATGGTGCGTCTAGCCAACAAACTTTAATGATTATCGCCGGTGTTGCTTTACATGGCATCTGCTACGACTTCTTCTTTGTCACGGGACAAATGTATACGGACAAAAAAGCCCCTGAATCTATCCGCGCTCAAGCCCAAGGGTTACTAGTCATGCTCACCTTAGGCATCGGCATGTTAATTGGCGCCCAAGTTGCAGGAGCAATTGAAACCTCCTGTACCCCCGTAGGTAGTACCGAACTTGCTGATATCGATTGGAAAACCCTATGGGGCCTTCCAGCTATCTTTGCAGTTGGTGTGCTAGTATTCTTTGCAGTGGCATTTAAGGATGATCCCCCAGAAGAAGACGAAGCCACATCTGAACCAGCATATGAACCGGCTTCTGAACCAACGCATTAATTGATGGTTCTAATTCCTGTTGCACTACGGTGCCAAGGCGATACGCTCTTTTTTCAGCTCGATAGCTTCCAAGAGGATTAGCAGATCAACTTTTTCTTGGACTTTACGCGAGTTGTAAATCGTTTCGCCAATTAGCGGCAAGTCCGATAACAACAGTATCTTCTCTTTGGTTTCACGCACCCGTACCAACGGCATGCCGTATATTAACAACTGCTCACCAACTCCTAGATTCGCTAATATATCGCGTTGGTGATGACGAACTTGCGGTAAACCTCGGTGCAGCGACTTAGTGCGCTGGGAAGCATCGACCTGCGTAACACGTGGCTTAATACTTAAACGCATCCCACCGTTGGCCAACCGCTCTGGCAAGACTGCCATCTTGAGTCCCCAAGGCTCGTATGCCACATCTATTTTTCCGTTGTCATGGGGAGTCACTCGAGGTAATTTTCCACCAATTTCAAACTCGGCAGTGCGTCCATCGATCGTCAACATTTCCGGAGCGGCAACCAACTTTAAGGCGTTATTATCCGCAGCGGCCTTAAAAAATGACGCCAACTTGTCCGACTGGCCAACAACCTCATGCTCCATTTTCCCAATCTTGGTCGCTCCTAACGGCCATTGGATATTATGTTCTTCTAGTTGCAAATGAGACATTTCCATAATCCTCACCTTCAACTGAATCTGCTTCTCAACGACACTCTGAACTACCTCCAGATGATTCAACACCTGGGGATAGAATTCTGCAGCCACTCGGTCAATACGATCTATCACTGTTTGGCTTGAAACAGAGCCAGACATTAGCAATTCACCGTTTAGTTCACTGAGGGCCAACTGCTCGTTAGGAAACTCTCTTGATAACACACTCTTCAATTTTGCTAAACTTGCGTGAATTACAATATCGTATTGCTGCACGTGACCTTGTGCACTAAACAGACGCATTTCCGTTTTACCCGGTTTAAGCGCCAACAGACGAATCTTCGTTGGGCTCAAGGGCTCAACTTTGATTAACTGTGAATCGCCGAAGTACAGCCGCCGTACGTTAAAGGGTAAGACCAACGTTCGCTGCTCGCTGCTGCGCAACTTGATCGATTCGATTTCCCCCTCAACAGTTATGCTAGCCTGTCCGTCATCATTACCCGGTGGGTCAGCCCACGCATAACCAGCGAGTGTCAGACATACGCAAAAATAGATTACTCGTTTAGAGAACATATTAGTACTTTCATTGCTTTCATTCGATGCGTTCGTGTCATTTGGTTTTGCATTACTTGTTGGTCGTAGCTGCATCAGCTTTTTCTGCAATAATGATAGTCGGATCACTATCCTGTTTAATCCATTCATAATGGGTCACACCATCAGGGGTCATGACTTCCATCTTCCAATAGACTTCGAGCGGAGTTACCTCTTGTGGTGGATTATCAATTTGGGGATCGACTTCCGGCGTATCGACAATAGCGACTTCCGGGACGTCTAACACACCTGACGTATTTGGTTCATTCTCGGGCACGTCCGAGATGCTGGTGGTTGGCGTGGTATCCGGAGGCGATCCCATATCTACAATCTTAGGGGCAACTAAAAGTCTCAGCGTTTCAAGCGTTGTCAGCATCCCCGCAGGCAAATCCTGCTGTTGGGTGGCTCCCGTTAAACTCAAATGCAACGTCCCCAAGTCCATTGCCAATTGAATCGCTGCGACGGTTTCCTGTGGTACTAATACCGAAAGTGCCGCCTGCGAATCTTCCGCGCTCGATTCGCCCGAGGTCTGCAAAACCTCAACCCCCGTGGCCAAACGTGAAATGCCGACTTTCAAGTGGTTCTTCTCATCCCTGATCAATGCTGTTATGTCGACGCGACAACCTGCCTTGAGCAACTCTGTGAGCATTGGATCTAGATAACTTTCGATCGCAATCACACCATACCCAACAGGTACTGAGGTCACTGAATCCTCCTCAACGGCGAGCGGTTCGCTGGAACTCAACAGATCCACGGTAATTGGTAAATCAACACTTAGGCGTTGAGTGGCATATTGATCGCGAATCAATCCAATATCTTCCACAACATCAAGCCCATCCACTTGGTTCAAACTAACCTCAATGATCTTGATCTTAGTCATGTCAAACAGTTCACCTGCATCCATGTCAATCGCGGTCGCATAAACCCGAACAGTCTCACCCCGCAGGGTATCCTTTTTAGCATCCGAGGATTCATTTACGCTCACAGTGCAAACTAGTCCGAGTAGCAAAATTCCAATAAGCAGCATCGGTAATTTTAGTATTTTTAACAACGGTCCAAGTTCCCTTTAAATGCTGATGTAGACTGTCTACCCTAAACACCTAGATAGTCCCTGATTACAGCATCGGAACAATAGTTGCGTCGCCGTGACAGGATTCGGAAAAAATGGAAAAATCGTTACAGGCTACCTATTTTAACAGGCAGGAAACTGTTTAACGATTTCCTTGCCTCACAACACTTCCCCTAAGGTGCTTTCCGCCGCCACTTGGTTCGTTTGGTGTCGAGCTTAGTTAAGTAACTAGTGGATCTGGCGAAGGAGAGCAGCGATTAGAGGTTCAATTTCATTTTCTCGTACTGCCATGGCATTGATTACAAGCACACCTTCATCCAAACGGCTATGGCCAACAAATACTCGGGGACTAGAGCTCCGCAAGCATTGGCAAACTTCAAAGGCATCCTGCTCCGCGTTGACTTTTACATTCAGCCGCGGAACATGATTTTCACGAGCGGTCAGTTCGGTAGCAACTCCTTCGGCATGCAAAGCAGTTGAAATTCGTTGCAACATATCGTGACACAAATTCAACAATTTTGACTGGTCCGGTCCGAGAAATTTCTGCAGTGCCGTCATCACTGCCATGATTGATTCCTTAGATACCTTGAGTCCACGTCCAATGCCGTGCCGAGGCATCCCGACAACTTCACCTGCAACAAAAAACTCCGCCGGTGCCGTCCACAATGCTGGGTGATCGTCCATATCCAGCATTTGTAGTAGTGCAGAACCGACTAAGGTGCGTGTTCCAAGTAAAAGTCCAGTCGCTTGCGGCCCACACATCGCTTTACCGCCACTAAACGCCACAAGGTCTGCCCCCGCATCGACTAATCGCTTGAGGTTCTCCACGGGCGGAATTTCTCCGGCCGCGTCCACAAGGACTGGTAAACCATGTTCTTTTGCAACTCGTATGACATCTGCTAATAACGGTCGTGAGCTGTCGGTTTGAACGTACAATATTCCCGCTGTTTGCTCAGTGATCGCTGCGGCATATTCCCAGGGTTCAACGCGTCGCACTCCAGCACCACTGACAACTTCATTCATTCCGACCGCTACTAATTTTGCACCAGCAGCACGCACGGCATGGTCATAACCACTGCGTTGGTCACAGGCAACAAGTAGTTCATTTGGAAACTGTGTTGTCTCGGGCAGCGATTCCATACGAGCAAGATCAGTTCCTGCTAGGATAGCTGCCGTGCCCAGTGTTAATGCTGCCGCTGCACCGGAAGCAACCAGACCAGCTTCGCAGTCGAGCCATTGTGAAAGTTGTTGGGAAACGGCTATTTGCAGTTCTTCGATAGCAACAGATTGATGCGCCGCAGCATCATAGGCAGCGAGTGCCGCGGTATGCAAGGGCGCGCCGCCTAATCGAGTGACTGTGCCACAGGCGTTTATAATTGGCACAACACCGAGGTCTTCATATTTCATTATCCATCGTTCCTCTTATTACTCATGGTATGACATTAGCTTAATAAGTCACACACCTTATTACAGGCAAGCTCTAATTCCTCATCCGTCATCTCAATCGCATCTAAATATAGAAATCCCTCATTGGCATGGTGTGCTCGAGCTACCACTGACGGGTTTCCTTCCGCTAATGCTCTATTAAGTGAATGGGCGTCATGCGAGGTGACATTAGGGTCTGGCGTCAAACGCACCCGTGAAAACGGGCAACCATTAGGGTCCTTATCGATTCCGAGGCTTAATCCATCAATATTTGAGAGCAATTCCATAATACGATCGACTTTGCGGTCTTGCTCGACAGTCCAAGCCTGCACATCCTCATTCGCTCGATATTCCATAGCGGCAATCGCCCCCACAATCGCTTCTTTGCCCGCTTTCATCCCGCGACCAATTCCACGATTCTGTAAGTAGACCGCTTCAACATACTTGCCCTTACCAGCAATGATTCCGGCAGTTGTGGAACATAGATATTTGTGGGCACTGGTGATGACCAGATCGACTCCCAGGTTAATTAGTTCCGACATTCGTTGGTCTTGTGCTGCCGCATCCACAATCACAGGTGTCTCGTATTGATGTGCTAAAGAGATTATTTCAGCCAAGCTAAGCATACCCTTGCGGACGGTATGATGTGATTCGACCGCGAGTACGGCCGCTATGTCCTGTTGCTGCAACGCCTGCTCAAGTTGTACCGGTAACGTACGGTTAACTTCACCAATGATCTCTGGTACAGCGCCTGCAAGGCGTATATTTTGTGTAATAGGAGCACCATAGTTCACACAATGACCTGTTTGAATGATGATTTTATTGCGCATGCCCGTTGCATCAGGTAGCTGCAACACATTTCCCAATTCAGTACCAGTCATGCAGCCAGCGATCGATAACGTAATACCTGCCGCTGTACAGGCTGTCACACATCCTGTTTCGGATCCCCAAGTACTTGCAATGACCTTCCCCGCGGCTGCTTGCAATTCGTCCAAATCAAAAAAGTGGTTAAGCGATTCACGAACTTGATCAGCGATTTCTGGTAACACGATCGCACCGCACAAATGTGTCATTTTCCCGCAAGCATTAATGATCTTTGTAAGTTGGTATTCTGAGTGTAAATCGGTCATTTGAATTCCGTTAATCGTCGCTGCTATGTTGGTGAAAAAGAACGTACCTTATTCTATAATGAATTCGGCCCGCGTATCGCCGATCCTAGTGATTCCTATCCTCTCAAACTGAGTTCCCAATATTTTACCATGCTATGTAACTTACTTATACGCGGCGGAACCGTTATCGATGCTGCCGCCGGGCATCATCAAATCATGGACGTCGCCATCACCGGGGACCGCATCGTTGCCGTTGGCGAGTCCTTGGAGTATCAAGCTAACCAAGTCATTGATGCTAGCGGGTTAATTGTTAGCCCTGGATTAATCGACTTACATGTCCATGTATATCAACATCACATACCGATCAGTCTTAATGCGGATGAACTGTCGATTGCCGGTGGGGTTACCACTCAACTAGATGCTGGAAGTGCTGGTTCCTACAACTTTGATGGTTTTCGCCGTGACTATATCGACCGCGCTAACACTGAGGTTTTAGGGTTAGTTAATTTGGCATGTACGGGTCTGGTAGCGGCTAACCTAGGCGAATTAATGGATCCACGACACTCTGATCCAGCGGGAGTCATAGCCACCATTGAGCGTCATGCGGATGTTGCCGTTGGTGTGAAAATTCGAGCAGGTGCTCATATCATTGGCAGCGGACAACAGGGTTGGGATCATTTCCTAGCTGCTGTCGCCGCTGCGCGAGATTCAAACACTTGGCTAATGATTCACATCGGAGAATGTCCGATGACGTTGCCAGAAATGATGCCGCACTTACAACCGGGCGATTGCATTACCCATTGCTTTAAGGGTGGCAGTACGACATTACTTGATGAAAACCAACATGTATTTAAAGAAATCAAGCAAGCAGCCGACGAGGGAATCATTTTTGATGTTGGCCATGGATTTGGTAGTTTTCATTGGGATATTGTCACTGCTTGCCTTGATCAAGAGTTGTTGCCCAATACGATCAGCACCGACCTCCACCTAAAAAACGTACACGGGCCGGTCTATGATATGCCCACTACGATGTCAAAATTCTTAATGCTCGGCTTGTCACTTACCCAAGTATTTGAAATGTCGACGCTCGCTCCAGCAAAAGTCCTCGGTCGCGAAGCGGAAATCGGGACACTCAAAGTTGGCAGCCGAGCAGACGTGGCGCTCTTTGAAATGAACACCGGCGAGTTCAAGTTTACCGACAGTTATCAACAAGTTCGTAGTGGCTCACAACGACTCAAAGCTGTGGGGACCGTTCAAGGCGGGACATTAGCACCAGGCTGGACACAATACAAATGATAAGGGTTTCCATCCTTATTTGGCAGCCGATAATTGTTTGGTACAATCCACACACGCCCAGCAAATCGCACATAGACAATAACAAACAAAACCGAACACTAATACTGGTAACCAGCCAGCCACATTGTTGGCATCGTTAGGAATCATATATCCTTGAATAATCGACCCTGCAATTCCGATCACAATCGCAAACGAATTAACGAAAGCAAATAAAGTCGCCGTAAAACACCCGCCCATATCCGTTATAGCGCCCCAACGAGTTGCCAAAGAAATGTCCGCGAAAATCTTAACGACTCCCAACAAGATACAAAACAAATAGGGATCCTCTTTAACAAACAAAGCAATAAATAACATCACGGCTGCCATCCCCTTACCCATAGCACCCATAATTCGTCTTGCTTGTCGTCGACCCCTGCGAGCAGTAATTTTATCGTTGAGAAATCCACCCAGTACGCCACCAATAGCACCACCTATTAGCGGCAACGAAGAATAAATTCCCATCTCTTTGTAGCTCAGTCCATGAGCATTTTTCAGAAACATCGGAATCCAACCGGAGAAGATGTGGTCGGCAACAGTAGAAAAGCTAGCCGCGAAACAGAGCAGTAGTACATGGGCTCGCACACTTTTAGGGCAGTTTCGCAGCATCTCCCTATACGATGGACGTGTTTTCTTTTCTTCGGATTCACCCCGTAAACCCACAAGGTCAATCTCAGCTTGATTCACTCGTGGGTGTAACTCCGGAGAATTGCGGACAATAATCAAAAACAACCCTGCTAGTACCAACCCCGATGAGGCCAGCATGATCAGCACGGTCTGCCAACCGTAACCTAAAATGCCAATCATCACAGTTGCAACTAAGATATTCGTAACGGCACCGCCGAACCTCGCAAAAAACACTCCTAACCAACCTTGAATCGTCGTCCGTACACTTTCATGAAACCATTTCCTTGTTAGCCAGCCGAGCGAGGCGAATACAGCCGATTGCCCCGCACCGAGAAGTATCCGTCCAGCGTATAGACACCCGATAGCCGGTGCACCTGCATGCAGCGCCAAACCAACGGACCAAGTCACGATCGATGCCGTTAAAAACAAGTCTGCTCCGACGACATCAACCAACATTCCGGCCGGTATCTGTACACCTCCATAAAACACCGAGAACAAGGCATCTAAGTAGCCCAAACTGGCGTTATCTAACCCATACGCCTCAGCGATATCGGGCTTCAGCACGCCAAAGGTATAACGATGGACATACAACATCCACGACGTCAGGCAACCCATCGTAAAGACGGACCACCGTACTTTTGTAGGAGCCGTTACCGTCTCAGTTTGTAGTTGAGTCCTATCCAATTAATACTTCCAATCTTTCATCGCACTCTGAATTCTTCAATCACGTTTTCATCTAACTTTATACCTAAACCGGGCTCTGTCGGAACAGGTACGCGACCTTCAATCACTTGGGGCAAGTTAGCCACAAGTTTCCGCATCAGCGGGCTGGGCCGCAGACAATATTCCACAAGATCACCATCCGCCACAGTCGAAATCCAATGCAAGGAGGCTGCTAGATTAATTCCCGTACTAAAACAATGCGGAACGACTCGCCGCCGCTGTGCCGTCGTCATCCGAGATATTCGTTGACAAGTCGTAATGCCACCACAAAAAGCGATATCTGGTTGCACGACATGCAATCCACAATCAATCAGTTCTTTGAAATCAAAGTGGGTCACATCGCCCTCACCACCTGCAATCGGTATCTGCGAACGTTTACAAAGCTCGCGATACCCGTGGCGATCATCCTGACCAACAGGTTCTTCGAGCCACGTCAAATTAAACGGCTGAAACAGTTCGGTTCTCCCTAAAGCTGTTTCCCAATCCCAAGCGTGCCCCGCATCCACCATCAAATCACGCTCGTCGCCAATCGCCTCTCGAGCCGCTTGCACATGGGCAACATCCACTGCGGCATCCCCCCCGATTGGTCCCCAGCCAAACTTAACTGCCGTGAGCCCCATTTCCACATATTGCTTGGCCATCTCGGCCGTTTGCTCAGGCGTATCGGCAAACAACACACTCGCATACGCTCGAACATCATCACGCATCCGCCCTCCTAACAACTCAGAAACCGGCTTCCCTTCGACTTGGCCTTTGATATCCCACAAAGCAATATCAGCGCCACTGATCGCATGAATTGCGGCGCCGCGGCGGCCATAGCGATTCGTCTCGTAGTACATCTTTTCCCATAACGCCACCGGATCGGTCGGATCTTCACCCAACAAAATCGACGTCAGACCGTGCCGTCGAGCGGCACTGCGAGGAGCATCAAAGCAAGCCTTGCAAACATAGGATTGACTAGTTACTTCGCCCACTCCTGTAATACCCTCATCCGTATGAATACGGACGATGAGCACATCCAGCGTTCCATCAGGAATGGCCTCCACATTGGGAACTCGCAAATGAATCGGTTCTACAGCCGTTATTTTCATGACACTTTATGCTCACTTACAGGTTTTACAACGAAAACTCAACATCATCATCCAACGGAAACATTGGGCGACCACAATTTTTGTAGGGTAAGCTTTTCAAATTTGCACTCGTGCTGCCCGCGACATCGATAGCCACAATATCCGCTGCAATATCTTCATAGTATGGCCGAAATCCATTTGGGCTTTTCACCACCACCACATCAAAATCTGCGGGCTGCAATCCATGCTCGGTATAGACCATTTGACCGACAACATAAACAGCGACACTCGTCACCAACAACGTGATCGTTCCGCTTTTCAAGACAGCCGTAGTCCCCGCCTTTCCAAGCAATCCATTTTCATATTGAAATTGCCCGTCATGCAGTGACACCACCTCGAATGGCAGCTCCACTGGTGTAAACCGCTGAGGATCTAACTGACCACCAATTGGCATTATAAACTCACCGCCGACCCCGACTTCGACCGCACGCTGCTCAACCGGAGCATCAACGACAGACACAAGCACCTTGCCTAGAAATCCATAC
>JABHUV010000344.1 GCA_018658605.1 Planctomycetaceae bacterium
ACTTCCTGCCGAAATCCAAAAGTTCACACAAACAATCGAAGATGCTGATCACCTTTCGTTCGTACAAGGAGGTGGCCATGGCGGATCACACCCACATCTTGTCAACGAATTTATCTCGGCTCTGCTCGAAAACCGCGACCCACTGCCAAATGCCGTGACCAGCGCCAATTGGACCTGCGTTGGAATCTGTGCCCATGAATCTGCACTGCAAGGCGGACAGGTCGTACCTTTGCCGGCATTTACCCTTCAGTAAAAACTTCTCCTGCGTATAGTCTCAGCCCAATCCATGTAACACGTTAAATACCCATGAAAATCCGATGTCTGACTCCGAATTTCAAGTATGGTACTGGTGGAAATTTAGTAACTTCCCAACGCTGGAGTGAACTTCTGAAGGCCATGGGACATGACGTTCAGGTCACTTCCGATTCAACACCCAAGGCATGCGATCTACTGATCGCTCTGCATGCTCGGAAAAATGCTGTGGGCATTAAACGAATGGCCAAGCAATTCCCAGACGTACCTATCGTTGTTGTCTTAACCGGAACGGACCTGTATCGCGATATTGCAGGCAATCAGGCGGCCCAACAATCCTTGGAATTGGCAACACGGCTTGTTGTCCTACAACCCTTCGGGGTGCACGCTGTGCCTGATGAATATCAGAATAAAACGGTTGCGATTCTGCAATCCGCCAAGCCTCCAAAAGTGTTTCGCAAACCATTAAAACACAACTTTGAAGTGACTGTGATTGGTAATTTACGTCCTGTAAAAGACCCTTTTCGAACGGCAATGGCTTCGCGGCGGTTACCAGATGCCTCGCGAATCGTGGTGACGCATATTGGTGCCGCGCTGACTCCCTCGATGAATACCCGAGCAAACCGCGAAGAACTGATCAACCGCCGTTATACCTGGCGCGGCAGTTTGACGCGGCATCTTACACTCAAGGCAATCGCTCGCAGTCGATTATTGGTGGTCTCGTCTAAGATGGAAGGGGGAGCTAATGTTATTTCCGAAGCGATCGTCGCAGGAACCCCAGTTCTTTCGACTCATATTTCCGGATCATTAGGAATGCTTGGCAAGGATTATCCTGGATATTTTCCTATCGGAGATACGGCAGCACTCGCCGCATTATTATGGCAAGCAGAAACAGACACAAATTTTTATAAACAACTGCGTAATCACTGTCTAAAACGAGCAAAGATGTTTCATCCTGACAAAGAGCGTAAATCGTTAAAACAACTACTAGCGGGTCTTGGATTGGCCTAATTGATTTTGATAAATGGAAAGTACGTATTATGAGTCCACCTCGATGTCGATCTCTGCTGTCACTGCTATTGATCACCTTCGTTGTGGGACAAACTGTTCCACTCAAAACAGCTCGCGCGGGCGAAGATTTACAAACCACATTGCCGCCGATTATCTATGCCGTTGCCGGAATCAAAACAAATATTTATTTCGACAATATCGTCTTAGTGAAAGATACCACCGCTTATCAATTCAAGTACACGTGCGATCTCGGTGCAACGCATGCTAAACGTTGGACATTAACTGCAACCGAACAACAACTAGGCGACCACCCATTATCGCTACAAATTAATGCATCGGACGGCGTCCCCC
Organism: Planctomycetaceae bacterium; assembly: GCA_018658605.1. Next base: position 1,615 of record JABHUV010000344.1, read on the forward strand.
TAGCAAAGGCCGACACGATCGTTCGGGTTATCCCCGAAAAATCCAAATCACAAAAACCGTTTAAGCTGTTAATAATTGGTGACAGCCTGACTCATGCAACAACCTACTGCAACGAAGTCGCTCGCCTTTTGTCGCAACCCAATAATCCGCCATGGAAAATGCTGGGGACTCATAAACCAACCGCCGCCGCAGATGGTGTTGCCCATGAAGGATACGGGGGATGGACTTGGCAGCGATTTGCAAGCCACTTTGAGCCAAATCCTGATGGCACGTATAAGAAAAGAAGCAGTCCGTTCGTATATCAAAGTTCAACAGGGAAACCAAAACTCAATGTAACCAAGTATTTCAATGAGGAATGCGATGGTGAAATTCCTGATATGATTGTAGTCATGCTGGGAATTAATGATTGTTTTAGTGCTAACTCAAATGATCCAGCCGCTATCAACAGTCGAGTCGATTCCATGTTTGGACACGCAGATATATTGTTAGAGGCTTTGCAGTCAGCCGCTCCAAAGGCCCGCATCGGTATCTGCTTAACAACACCAGGGAATTCCCGTCAGGAAGCTTTTCAAGCCAACTATCAGGATCGTTATACTCGCTGGGGTTGGAAACGAATTCAACACCAACTCGTCCAACGACAAATCGCCTTCGTACAATCTGCACAAGAACAAGATGAGCCTTTATTTATCATTGCTACCCAATTGAATTTGGACACAGTCAACGGCTATCCAATAAATAACGGAGTGCACCCGAACGCCGCAGGTTACCAACAAATCGGAGCGACAATCTACGCTGCCATCATGGCAAACCTTATTGACCGATAAACCCATCAAATAATAAGCTGACTGGACCGGGCAATTTAAGGTAGACTTTTGTGCATTTTTTGTCACCGCTCGTTCGACTACTTTTTAGGCTTGGACAGTTTCAGGCGGTGTGAGAGTAGCCAATCATAGACTTCTTTGTTCGCATACGTCTGACTCCATGAATTGTGATTCACACCAGGGTAAATCGTGATTTTAGCTTTCTCTCCACCCAGTTTTTTGATCGCTTCTACCATTGCCGTACTTTGAGAAGCGGGGACGACGCTGTCTTTGTCACCATGAAAAGCCCAAATCGGAATATCTGTAAGACGCTCAGCAGTGGCTGGATTCCCCCCGCCACAAATAGGTACGGCCGCAGCAAACAACTTGGGATATTTAGCGACGAGTGTCCAGGTCCCATACCCCCCCATGCTCAGGCCGGTGCAGTAAATTCGTGACCGATCAATTTTTTGGGTTTTCGCGATGTGCTCAACCAATGCGTGTAAATGAATCGCATTCCAAAATATACCTTTGGGGCATTGTGGAGAAACAACAACAAAAGGGAAATCTTTTTCCTGGCCGACACGTTTTGCAGGCCCCCATTTTTTGACCAACTCTAGATTATCACCACGTTCCCCTGCGCCATGTAAGAACAGCATCAAAGGCCATCCTTTGGTCTTTTTATATGATTCGGGGAGGAAAAGACAATATTTGATTGTTGCTTTTTTGTCGCCTTGTTTTATATCCAGATGCTGAAACACCTGAGTGCCGGGCTTTGGTTCTTCTTGGGCAACCGTGACCGAACCGTAGCAAAAGAGCTGCGCTGTCAATACAGTAGTAAGAACTGTTTTGGATATCCATTCGTGTTTTTTCATGATCGTTTTTTACTCACAAACTAATAGAACTGTTATTGATTTCCGAACTCTGTAACTAAGGCAGCTTTAAAGATCGCGTACTGTCGCAACTGGTTTCAGTGGATTCTTGGAACATTCAGTTTAAGCGACGCGAGTTCAATATTCAACTTAAG
>JABHUV010000190.1 GCA_018658605.1 Planctomycetaceae bacterium
AGGCGTTGACCCCAATCGATCAGAAATCGACTAGCGGCGGCAAAACTGGATTGACCGTGTCTGCTGATGGTGTGATTAGCTCTAGTGGAGCTGCCCAAAAGACCGAGTCGTACGAACTGACGTTTAGTTCGTTGCCTAAATCCGTTACCGCAATTCGCTTAGAAGCGTTGGCCGACGAGGCGTTGCCTGCTGGAGGACCAGGTCGGGCTGGTAATGGGAACTTTGTACTAACTGAATTTTCAGCCTTAGTCGGTGCGCCCGCCGATGAATCACCCACGGGTAAAATTGTTCGTATTGACTTACCTGGCAAGCAGAGGATCATTCATGTGGCTGAAATCCAGGTGTTTAGCAAAGGTGAAAATGTTGCATTGCTAGGCGTAGCGAAACAATCTTCAATCGGGTCAGGTGGTGAAGTCAAACGCGCCAATGATGGAAATACCGATGGCAATTATACCGCCGGATCTGTTTCTCATACGGGAACTGAGGACAACCCTTGGATTGAAATTGAGTTAGCCGCAGCGGTAGCGATCGATTCGATCTCAGTTTGGAACCGCACCGATAACTCGCTACAAAAACGCCTCGATGGATTTGAGTTATCGGTTCTTGATGAGCAGCGTGACTTAGTATGGAAAAAGACGTTCGCCAAGGCTCCTGATAAAAACGTTGATGTTGAGATTAGTGGGTTGCTGCCAATCGTGTTTGCGTCTGCGACGGCGACCTTTGAACAGCGTGAGAAGGGGAAGATCGGACAGTTTTCTGTGCGTAGTGCGATCGATGGCGATCGTACTCACGCTACTGCCGGTTGGGCTGTGGGCGGTGAAATCGGACAAGACAATACCGCCGTCTTCCTTATCAAGAAACCGCTTAATCTGAAACCTAATACAACTCTTAAGTTGATCCTATCGCAATCCTATCCCGAGCATCCGTTGGGGAAATTCCGCATATCTATCACGGACGCCACGGGAAACGTGGCGGTACTTCCGCAGAGCATCACGGCATTAGGTGACCGCAGTTGGGACAAATTGGAAGCGAGTGAACAGGATCTGGTGCGAGAGCATTACCAGCGTAACGTTCCACCTGACGCGGCGGTTATCAAAAAAATTGCGGAATTAGAGAAATCCATTAAGGATGTGAGACCGACTACGGTGCCCATAATGAAAGAGTTGACCGGAGACAAACGCCGCAAAACAAATATACAGTTGCGTGGTAACTTTGAAGTGGTTGAAGGCGAAGTGTCTGAGGGGACGCCAGCGACATTTCACCCGTTCCCAGAGGGCGCATCGCGTAATCGCTTGGAACTTGCCCGCTGGCTTGTTGCTGCTGAAAATCCATTGACCGGTCGCGTCGTGGTTAATCGTTATTGGGAGCAGTTATTTGGACAGGGAATTGTAAGTACCAGCGAAGAGTTTGGCATCCAAGGGGAGTTGCCGACGCATCCGCAGTTGTTGGATTGGTTAGCAGTGACGTTTACGCAAGATTATAAGTGGGACGTTAAACGATTATTGAAAACAATCGTGATGTCTGCAACCTATCGACAAAGTGCGGAGGTCACGACAGATCACCGTAAAATTGATCCGTTTAATTTATATTTAGCTCGTGGTCCACGATTCCGGCTTAGCGCCGAGATGATTCGTGATCAAGCGTTGTCGGTCAGCGGTTTGTTGAGCGACAAGATGTATGGACCATCAGTTCGGCCACCACGTCCGCAGTTGGGTTTAAAAGCAGCGTTTGGTGGATCCACGGATTGGGCCACTAGTGATGGTGAAGATAAATTTAGACGCGGTCTATATACCCAATGGCGGCGAAGTTTACCGTATCCGTCGATGGCTACGTTCGACGCGCCGAATCGAAATGTATGTACAATTAGCCGCGGTCGTACGAATACTCCTCTGCAAGCACTTGTAACACTTAACGACCCGGTTTACGTCGAAACGGCACAATCCTTAGCTCGCCGCATCATTGTCGAAGGTGGCGAGAGTATCCAATCGCAAGCCACTTACGGTTTTCGTTTGGTGCTTGCACGTCCACCCCATGCAGCAGAACGCACTAGGATAATTGCTTTGTATGAGCGAGTCGTTGAGCAGTATACGGCCGATCCGCGAAGTGCTAAAGATATTGCAACAATACCGATTGGTCCTTTAGCGGAGGGTGTCGACGTCGTTTCTGCGGCTGCCTGGACCGTGGTAGGCAATGTACTATTGAATCTAGATGAAACATTGGCGAAAAGGTAATTCAATGAATCCATTTACCAAAAATGTAGAAATTCGAACTCGCCGACATTTTATGCAGAATTGCGGAGTGGGTCTGGGGGCGATGGCACTGCATTCGCTCGGCGGAAACGGCGCCGCTCAGGCAGACGAGACTCCCAACCCAGTAGCCGCGAAAAGATCGCACTTTGCGGGTCAAGCAAAACGAGTGATTTACTTGCATTGTGCAGGCTCGCCACCACACCTCGACCTTTTTGACTACAAACCTGAACTCGTAAAACGCAACGATGAACCTTGTCCGGACGAGTATTACGAAGGTAAAAGGTTTGCATTTACCAGTGGGCGTCCACTGCTGCTAGGTACGCCTCAGAAATTCCGGCAACACGGTGACAGTGGCCAGTGGATGTCCGAAGCCTTGCCCGAGTTGGCAAAAGTTGCTGACGATCTCACGATTGTCAAATCAATGAATACCGAACAATTTAATCACGCTCCGGCTCAGTTGCTGATTTACACCGGTTCACCCCGCTCAGGTCGGCCGTCGATGGGAGCTTGGACGGCTTATGGCCTCGGCAGCGAAAACAAAAATTTACCGGGGTTCGTCGTGCTGATTTCCGGGGGTGTCGCGCCCAGCGGTGGAGCTGATAATTGGGGCAGTGGATTTCTACCGTCGGTCTATCAGGGCGTACAGTGTCGCAGCAAAGGGGATCCGGTTTTGTATGTCTCCAATCCTAAAGGCATCGATCGCAATATGCGGCGCATTAGTCTTGATGCGCTGAGGGACTTAAACCAGTTGCAAGGCGAGGAACTAGGCGACGCGGAAACGCAAACGCGGATTGCACAGTATGAATTGGCGTTTCGCATGCAAATGTCTGTGCCGGGAGTAATGGATATTTCACAAGAGACACAACATACGCTTGAACAATACGGAGCGAAGCCAGGTGAATCCAGTTTTGCGAACAATTGTTTGCTTGCCCGTCGCCTAGCCGAAAGTGGCGTTCGCTTTATTCAACTATTTGACTGGGGCTGGGATTTTCATGGCACGACGGCAGCTATGGGGATCCGCGGAGGGTTGCAGACGCGTTGTAAACCGATGGACCAGGCAGTGGCCGCGTTAATCAAAGATCTCAAAGCGCGTGGCATGTATGACGAAACGTTGGTGGTTTGGGGAGGCGAGTTTGGTCGGACGCCTTTTAGAGAAGGGCGTACTGCGAAGAGCAAAGTTCTCGGACGTGACCACTTCCCAGATTGCTTTACGATGTTTATGGCCGGCGGTGGGATGAAGCCAGGCCTGAGTTATGGCAGCAGTGATGAGCTCGGATTTACAGTAGCGGAAAACAAAGTTCATATACACGACTTACAAGCGACCATATTGCATTGCCTTGGTATGGATCATCAACGCCTGACCCATCGTTTCCAAGGACGCGATTACCGACTAACCGATGTGCATGGCAATGTTGTGCATGATCTGCTTTCGTAGAACTGTGCTTTTGTCTGCGAGTTCGTTTTCCACTTCGCCTAAGGAGCTGTCATGCAGGACATCCGTGTTGCCGCTGTAAGTATCAATAGTCCACTTGATTCGGGTTCAACCATGCTTGATTGCCTCGATCAATGGACGGGTAAAGCGGTTGATCAGGGAGCGGATTTGGTTCTGTTTCCCGAGTTACAATTGTTTGGGCATTGTAATCCACGAACTTGGGAATTGGCGGAATCCGTGCCTGCTGGCTCTGCGACACAAAAGGCAATTGAAATTGCCAAGAAGCATGCGGTAACAGTTTGTGTTGGAATTAGTGAAAAAGAAGACGATGTGGTTTTCAATACGCAGTTTCTAGTTGGGCCAAATGGTTTCATTGGAAAACAGCGAAAAATACACTTGTCTCGTGATGAGGTCTTGTTCTACAAGGGTGGTCGCGAAATACCCGTTTTTGATATTGGTAAATGTCGTGTAGGGATGATAATTTGTTACGACAATCAATTACCCGAGGTGGCGCGAATACAAGCGTTGCGTGGAGCAGACGTGTTGCTGATGCCACATGCCGCTCGAGTAAAGATGTGGGATGACACGGCGGATTCAAT
>JABHUV010000129.1 GCA_018658605.1 Planctomycetaceae bacterium
CGTGCGAGCAACGCTTGTTCGCCCCAACCCGCACCATACCGCTCAACAAGTGCTGGGTCCTCGTCGCCAAGATCGAAAGCTTTGCGAGCAGTGCCAGAGAGCAAGATATCTTGTGCTTGTAATGCCATTTTATCCATATGGTCAAACGTGCCTTGGTTATCGACATCGCGGCGCAATTTGTCGAATTTGCGCATCAAATCTAGGCGATTTGATAGTCGGTCTTTCGTGAGTCCATCAAATAACGAGAAACTCTTGTCACTACCTGTGGGAAGCCGCCCTGCTTCATTGCCGTAACTAAAATCGCCTATCCGAAACGGGTTGTGTTGGACACCTAGGTGGGCAGCGCCGTGATAACCAAAACCACCATCATTAATATTTATCCCGCTGGGAACGCCCGCCCGACGTGGACCAAGTAACAGCGACGAAACGGATTGCATTGACGGCATACGTGCGGGTCGATCTGATCCAGTGGCGCCGGTGTAACCTGTTAACATCCAATGAGCTGCTGCCCAATGGTCGCCATTTCCATGAGTGAAACTGCGAATAATGGTGCATTTGTCCATGACTTTGGCTTGCCATGGTAGGATTTCGCTAATGCGAATCCCAGGTACTTTCGTTTCCATGGATGAATAGGGTCCGCGAATTTCGCTTGGTTGGTCTGGCTTCATGTCGAACGTGTCCAGTTGCGACGGACCGCCGTGTTGCCAGATCAGGATGACACTGCGTTTGGATTGTTTTGCGTAGCCGGCATTAGCTTCTTGCCGCAATAACTGGGGTAAAGTGAGTCCAGCGAATCCTAGAGAACCAATTTGGATCGCATCGCGCCGTGTTGGTCCGGAACACAGTTGAGGTTTCATGTTGCCAAGTATATTTAGCATGTGCGGGGCAGCGAGAGGGGGGGAATTGGTTGAGGTGGGAGCTTTAACTACTATAGAATGTAAGTGATGTAAGTTCAATAACAGTTTTAGAATACGAGCGTAATATGGCTAAAGACAAACGGAACGGTTTGGATCGTCGCAGTGTGATTAAGAAGACTGCCGTGGCGTCACTCTCGGTGGCGGCAGCCGTAACGGGGTCTGCGCAGGGATCAGTTGACAGTAATCTAGTCGGTAGAAAATCGTTGATCCAACGAGAAAACGATCTCCGAGGTACACGTGATTGGCAATTGACGAGAGTGTGGCCAAATCGAGACAATTTTCGCACCTCTCTGATTGAAGGCTATTGCTCACATCAATCAATTGCAGCTGGAGAATCGCTAGATATTTTTGTCAGTTGTGACCCGCAAAGCGAATATACAATCGATATTTACCGCATGGGCTATTACGACGGTACGGGTGCTTGCCTTAAGAAGACGATCGGACCGCTCACGGGGAAAACACAGGCAGTTCCCGAAATGACAACCGCTCCAGAGCGGTTAAGAGAGTGCCAGTGGGATGTTAGTGTGTCGGTGAAGATTCCTGAGAATTGGGTGAGTGGCGTCTATTTAGGCAAACTGACCACGATACCAAAATCCAGCTCTGATCCGTATTGGCAGAGCTACGTTGTTTTTATTGTGAAGGACGACCGTCCAGCAGATGTGTTATTTCAGTGCAGCGACAATACATGGCAAGCCTACAACCGTTGGCCTGAGAACGAGTCGTTGTATACCCATCCAGCTGGCGCACATGCTCCGGGAGTGTCCGTTAGTTTCAACCGACCCTACGGGATGTACACTCAGATTTTTAAGCCGGCGTTGTCCATCGGTTCGGGAGAATTTCTGTTGTGGGAATATCCGTTATGCTATTGGCTCGAGCAACAAGGATATGATGTTACCTATGGTTCCAATGCAGATGGCATCGACGTTGATTTTATTACGCGCTGTAAAACATTTGTGAGTGTGGGGCACGATGAGTATTGGGATCCTCGACAATATCAAGCAGCAGAGACGGCAATTAAACGCGGTGTGAATTATCTTTGGCTCAGCGGCAATTCGGTTTTTATTGTTTCACCGTACTCCGACAGTGCAACCGGAATACCCAAGCGGACGATTACTCGTGAAGGATGTTATGGAGTGTTACGTAACGATGAGATCGAATCCTATGAAGCGTTGTTTGCGGGACTGCAGGATACAGGCCTGGATGAGCGCCGAATCATAGGCGCACGTAGCGTTGTTCCATTCAACGGAGGTGGTGACTGGACGTGTACTAATCCCCAGCACTGGCTGTTTCAAGGAACCGGCATGAAACGGGGTGAAAGCGTTCCCGGGCTCGTGGGATGGGAGCACCATGGAGAGCCTGATTTAGAAAGACACGGCCTACAAGTTCTCGCGGAGGGTTCCGTGTGGGCGGGAGGTACGCGCGAAGGTAAATACGCAGCCACGATTTTTCCGGGAGGCGATAGAAATTTTGTCTTTAATGCAGCTACAATCTATTGGTCTCAAGGGTTGTCCACGCCGCCAGGGCATATATTGCCGTGGTCCCATTGGAGTCGACCACATGGACCTGACGCGCGAGTGCAACAGATGACGGCGAATCTGTTAGAGCAGGCGATTGGAAATAGTTGATGCCGCTTAGTCATCAAAGCGGACCATTCGGTTATGAACCGGCCAGAAATGTTAGCGCAGCCCAGAAGCTTTCCCAGTCAGCTTCGACATTTTTTTGTGAGCAACGTCGCAAATAGACCAGTCGCACCAACCATTCACCCGTGTGTGGAAGCTTGAGACTAGCGACGCCGTTTTTACCGGTTGTGGCATGAATGTCGGTAACTTTGTCGGCCTGGCGTCCTAAAGCGGCTAGCTGTACGCTTGGTAAAGGGTTGTTGTCGAGTAAAACGCGAAACTGTACGGTGTCATTTTGTTTGGCAACGGTGGGGTCAGAAAGCGGAATGATTTCTAGTTTGTGCCCTAGTTGTTTGTTCCATGTCGCCGTTCGTTTGCCTCCGACGACGATCAGTGATTTGAGATATCGCCTGTAGCGTTCGGACGCTGATTTGTCGGCCTCCCCCGCTTCTTTGCGTTGGGCAATGATGTGATGTAAACCTTCATGTTCAAGATATTGGTGGAACTTGGCGCCTTCCATTTCGATTTGTGCCCAATTGCGTTGCATCGAGATGATATGAGTACCTGGTTTGTCGACAACGAAACGAGCGACAGGTGTCTTTGAGAATTGTTCTTCAACGATTAGGTTCGTCGGGGATGTTGTTGAATTGTGAAACAAAAAATCAACGGTCATTTTTTGACTTAACGTACGTTCTTTGTCTTCGCTGAAATGATCTCCGACGAATAGTTTTATCGCGACGGACTGACCAACACGCGGTTGATAGTTCTGCGGTGCGATCCAATAGTCATGTGCGTCTACGGAAAGAGATGTTCCGAAAAAGAGGAATAAGGCCAAAAGTAGAGAAGGAGTTTTCATGACAATATTGTAACATTAGTTGTGATTTGCGATATCAGAAAACATGGCGTACAGACACACAATCGGTTTCTTTTGTTAGCAGTGTCGCCAAATGTAACCTTAAATTACCCAGCAGTAAACAACTATTGTTGTTTGGACTTGTGACGGTTTCCACCGCCCGGCTTTGATTTTCCTGAATTGTTTCTGGCGTGCCAGCGGCGGCGACCTGGATGGCTACCACGTCGTTTGCGGCGCGGCGTAGGTGCTTCTTCTTCTGGTAGTTCTTTCACCACGCCAACCAACGCTTCAGAGATGACTGAAATCGGTTTGACGGGTACGCTTTCACGCATCAATCGTTCGATCAACCGTAATTGTTTGCGCTCATCCCCAGCACAAAAGCTAATGGCTACTCCAGCACGTCCTGCCCGAGCTGTGCGCCCGATTCGATGCACGTACACTTCGGGAGTTTGCGGCAGTTCGTAGTTGATGACGTGGGTAATATCTGAAAAATCTAGTCCACGAGATGCAAGGTCCGTTGCAACTAGGACGGGGGGTCGCTTGGATTTGAATCGTTCCATCGCTGCTCGCCGTTGCGCCTGGCTTTTATCACCATGAATCGCCATCGCTTTGATACCGTCGCGAGAAAGACGTTTTGTGACCTTATCGGCTCCGCGTTTGGTACGAGTGAACACGAGTGTCTTCTCCCCATCAATACCACGCAAGAGCTCAGTGAGCACTTGTTGTTTGTCTTGGCGGTCAACAAAATAGAGAGATTGATCAACTAAATCAGGAGTGGCTGCGTCGGGCGCTACCTGGATTTCTTCGGGATTGTTCAGCCACTGTTTTGACAGGCGTCGGATTTCTGGGGCCATTGTTGCGGAGAACATCAATGTCTGCCGTTCTTCGTTACACTTAGCCACAATTCGTTTTAGGTCAGGGATGAATCCCATATCGAGCATTTGGTCCGCTTCGTCGAGAATCAATACGTCAATTTTTGTTAAGTCCACGTAGCCTTGTTGGCCCAAGTCGATCAAACGACCAGGCGTTGCGACTAGAATGTCGACGCCTCGTTTAAGAGCTTTAACTTGTGAATATTGTTTGACGCCACCGTAAACGACTGTGTTACGTAAATTAGTAAACTCGCTATAAGTGTCGAGGTTTTCTCCGATTTGTCCGGCAAGTTCTCGCGTCGGCGAGAGGATTAAGCAACGAATGACTCGGCGCCCCGAACGTTGTCGGCGTTTTTCGGCACCAGTTGTTGGGTTGTTAAGCAGTTCTAGGATTCGGTGAATTGTGGGCAGTGCGAAAGCGGCGGTTTTGCCGGTACCGGTTTGAGCACAACCGACGACATCTCTGCCGGCTAGGACGTGAGGAATGGTTTGTTCTTGGATCGGTGTGGGTTCTTTGTAACCTTTTTTCGCTAGGCTCTTGAGAATAGACTTGTGTAGATTTAATGATTCAAAATTCATAATGGACTCGAATGCTCTTTCAGGTGACGAGACGCGTTAAACGCTCGCCAAAAAATGGTGTGTCACAAATACGGGTGTAAACCACGAAATCTCGCAATCTGGAAATATATCCAGAGCCGTACAGTTGTGCCGTTATAACGTGTTGCAGGAGAAATCAGTCGTGATCGAACGCCCCTGTGGGCATTGAATTAGAAAGAACACGACGAACAAAGAAGTACACGAATTCTCGTTTGTACAGTTAGATTCTCGTGTTGCTCTCGCAGCAACATTTGTTTTGCTTGCTGTGGATACATGCGATACGTTGGTGTGCATGGATGAGCAAGCCTTACTTAGGGGTCACTTTAGCAGTGGGCAACCAGTGGTCAATGGCAAAACGATGGGAAATTGAAGATTGTTTTATGAGCAGGGACCGTTCGCTAAGGGATAAATCGATTGTGCCGGTTGGGTTTCATTACCTCACTACGTTGGCAAAATATTTTGACAAAATCGTTTCTTTTCCCGCACAGGCTTGCCTCTTAAGCATAGACTGATAACTAATTAGAAGGGTGATGTACTCTTCATCACCAACAAGTTAGTCAGTTTTTTAGGAAGATATAATGGCCATAGGCACAATTAAACGTCTCACAGACAAAGGTTTCGGATTCATTGATATTGGCGGATCAAAGGATATATTTTTTCATTGCACCGCAGTGGTTGGAACTACTTTCAACGAGCTCCGCGAAGGCGATGAAGTATCATTTGACGAAGCAATGGGCCCTAAAGGCCCTTGTGCGGAAAATGTAAGCCCTTCATAAGGTGCGATGCGAGTGATTTCACTCGTTGACCCACAAAAAAACTCTTTCTATTAGGAAGGAGTTTTTTTGTGCGCTTTGTAATTAGGGCCCACTAGAGTCTAAAAAGCGTGTACGGATCGCAAGGGTTACACCATTTAGGCTATGGTAACGACTTTACGTTCCCAAAAAAAAACTCGAACAAATTGATTCTTTGACTGCACAAGATTGCATTTGCAGCGTAGACTAAGGTTTAATTAGAAGGGTGATGTACTCTTCATCACCAACAAGTTAGTCAGTTTTTTAGGAAGATATAATGGCCACAGGCACAATTAAACGTCTTACAGACAAAGGTTACGGATTCATTGATATGGGCGGACCAAAGGACTTATTTTTTCATAGCTCAGCAGTCGTTGGAACTACGTTCAACGAACTCCGCGAAGGCGATGAAGTATCATTTGACGAAGCAATGGGCCCCAAAGGCCCTTGTGCGGAAAATGTAAGCCCTTCATAAGGTAAGACGCGAGTGACTTCACTCGTTGAACAAAAAGAAAGGTTCCTTCTAATTAGAAGGAACCTTTTTTTGTGCGCGTCCTAATTGTGGTGTATTGTAATTTAAAAAGGTCGAATAATCCAAAGCGGCACAATGGATTTGTATTGGGTATATTCGTCGCCAAATCTTTCGGTTAACTCACGTTCCTCAGTTGGTCGGACAAAGAGATGCCAAGCTACGGCGCCTAATAGTGCGTATGCCAAAACGGCGTAGCTACCAAGAAACCATCCGGTGCAAAGGCCCTGCAGGATTCCAGCGAGCGCCATCGGATTGCGGACGAAACGGTACGGACCCGTTGCTACGAGGTTGGGGGCGTTTGCGGTAGGCAGTGGAGTTCCCTTGCCTGTGCAGTTCATCGCGTGAGCAGCGGAAATTCCGAGGGCGGATGCCAGTGCAAAGAGAATTGGTGCGACGAGATGATTTGGTGTAAAGCGTGTAACATCGGTGAACCCCAGTCTTTGTTCTAATTCGAATATCCCTTTGGGTAAAATCCATAGGAACGTCCACCAGAAGATTAGAATCTGCGCGGCTGTCCAAGATGCGGCAGCGAGCTTGGTCATCGGAACCGAGCGAAACATAGATGGGGTTTGGCCGGAGTGTCCGTAGACAGTTGCCATTGCCAGGGTTAGTCCGGCCATGCAGGTCATCAGTGCCGAGGCAATCCACGCTTGGTCGGTCATAAAGCTCACGCCAAGGCAGTACAGGGTCGGATACCAAGTTGCTGCAGCTAATGTCCAGATTGAAATGCTGGCCCATGGTTTATTGGAGGCAACCGCTGCGGCTGTGAAAAACGAACCTGTCACAAGTAGCAATGAATCACTGAGCCAAAACCCAAGCAATGATTCGCGTGGCCAATTTGTCGGGTGGAACCATTCCGCCGATGCGGGAACCAAGAATAAAACGCACCACCACAACGCCGTGGCGACGCCTTGTATTACAAAATAAACCGCGATCAATTTGCGAACATTCATGCAACAGAGTATAGCAAAATACCAAAAAAAACTTGAAGTCTGTCCTTAGAACCTTGTGTATATAGAGATGCATTGTTTGCAGTAAATATGCGTATGATTAAATTGTCAATGCAATAAATTGATTGGTTGTACGAACATATACTATGACGACCGATAGTCTACGTGCCGTTTAGCGGATTCCGTTATGAGGTGTCCAAGGAAAACGTTTTAGATTCCAACGTTTATTGGCGGATGACTAAGTTCAAGCAACAAGGCAACTAATATGATGCATGCGGTAGAAATAGAATCTGCGACCAAACATGTTGGAGATGTAATCGCTGTAGATAATTTATC
>JABHUV010000224.1 GCA_018658605.1 Planctomycetaceae bacterium
AAATGTCCTTCGCGAGCCGGTGTTGCCATTCTTAGTGAAGAACTAAATCGTGGATTATCGTCCACTGTACGCGTGATTGTCTTCGTCTTGTATTTCATACCCGGACGAGCTTTGGTCGGCTGTTGCATCGCCATTCGTTCAGCTTCAAGTTCTTCAGCGGATTTGGCTACCATTTTGTCCAACGATACTTCATCATCCTGCATTAACAACGCATTGAAATCGAGTTCTATTGCCTCTTCTAAGCGATAGGCACCCGAATTATTCTTCATCTGACTGTTTTGATTTTCCATTGTCTTGGAAGGTACTGCGCCCGCTAGATTCTGAACATCCGCAGTGGCAACGGCATCACCAAGATCAGCAGCTTTGCCCTCACCATCCTTAACAATGACACGAATCTGCTCTTGATAAACCCGCTCGTTCTGACCAGGGCTATGTTTAACCTCAAATAAATGTCCAGCTGTGACAATCGAGTCATAAAGCGATTCACTTATCATGCGACGCATCGGATTAGCAAGAAATGCAACCTCTAGGGCTTCTTGCTCTATGGCGTCGACTCCGTAGGGAGCCTGTTTTTGCTGGTACACGTCAGATAAGGCAATCATTTTCACCAATGACTTAAAGCTATAACCATGGGCAACAAATTCATCCGCAAGGAATGCGAGTGTCTGTGGGTGACTGGCTGGATTATCTCCACGAAAATCGTCAACGGGTTCTACAAACCCACGTCCAACCATCTTCTTCCAAACTCGATTTACAAATGATTCTGCAAACAATCGATTTCTTGGACTCGTGACATGTGCTGCTAATTGCTCACGGTACTCACTACGACGATAGAGACTACCCGTAACATCAATTTTGGAAATCTCAGCTGCTGCTTCGGCGACTCCAGCATCAACCCCTTTGGAAGTTGCCGCTTTGACTTTATCGTCAGCGTCTGAAAGTAAATCATTTAACGATGGAGCTGCATTTTCTGCTTGAGCTAGTTGAGCTGCTTTTGCAGCAAGCAATGTTTCATAACGCGTGATGAATTCCGGTTGTTCATTCGCAGCAATCAGCGGGAATGGAAAGGATGGCTTGAGAAAACGCCGTTCATTCATTTCAGCCTCGTCCTCGGGCGGCCACTTGATCGATGTTTGATCGGTTTCCGATGTATATACAACGCGTGTAAAATTGCTCTGGAAACGACGAGTCTTTCCGAAATAGGCTGCCATCGCATAAAAATCACGCCGAGTCCAAACGTCGAATGGGTGATTGTGACATTGAGCACAACTTATTCGCACACCCATAAACACCTGTGATGTTACACTCGCCATGGCCATGGGGTCTGCATTATCGCCTAACAGAAATCCAACTTCAGGAGATCGGCCTGCTTTACCGTTAGTTGAAATCAAGGCAGAAGCAAGTTCGTTATAAGGCTGATCGTCGTTAATGGCTCTATGAACATGAGCAACTAATGCGGCGCCTCCGTCGGCAGCGCTACGAAGACGTAATAAATCGGCAAAGAAAACAGTCCAACGATCCGCAAATCGAGGGTGAGCAATTAATTTGTCAAGTAACTGTTCGCGGCGAGTTGCAGCTGGCCATGACTGGAATTCATGGACTTCCACTAAATCTGGAATGCGTCCGATTAGATCAACACTCACTCGGCGGATGAATGCCATGTCATCTACAAATCCAACAGACGAACGAGAAACACCCAGTTGAGTATTTTCTGCCTTTAAGACGTTATCAATTGTTTCACCATAAAGAGAATTATTGGCAAACATCATCCCGACGACAGTCAACCCTATCACGACAACTCGATTCATGATGACCTTCAGTTCCATAAAGACAGGCGGTTGTTAATTCTCAGTCGTATATAAGGCAGCACAGTGCCCTATATATAAAAGAACGACTTTTTTTACGATTGATGCTTATGATTTTATGGCCTTGAAACTAATAATACAACAATAAAACACTTTCGACCCCCTCAATTAGGGTAAATAACGGCGATCACTATAAAATTGTAAGCACAAAGGCCCATCTATTAAATAGATGGGCCTTTGTCGAGCTATTGCGTTGTTGGGACGTTTAGCGTTGTGGTCTACCCTGAGGACGACCTTGCATCCAAGGAGGTCCGCCCTGAGCTT
>JABHUV010000377.1 GCA_018658605.1 Planctomycetaceae bacterium
GATAAATACTGTCGTATTCTCGCCAACCGCGGACTGTGGAATTCCCCTGATAGCCTTCGATGAATTTAAAGGCAGTTTGCATCTTAAATGGTTCATAGGTAAATGATTTGCTAGGATTCAACTCGGTGACTTGGAAATCAGTGTTGGGCAGCAGGGTACTCAAAGCGCCTAGAATCAAATTGTCGGGATAGGGATTCTGATTAACGCTCTTCCCTAGATCCATCCTGAAATTCTGGATGACCGGAGGTTTAGTCTCGTCGACGATACAACGATCTAAGGCCTGCTCTGCAATGTTGAAATAAGATTCAATCAACAACGGTGATAACAACAAAGTTTGTTGATTATTTAGAAATCCATCCTTGGATTTTGCGTCGGGTGGTAATCCGTCGGCTAGGTTTTCATCGAGGCCGAGTAAATCTTGTAATGTGTTTTGATACTGGTTTACGGTGAGTCGACGAATTGCGCCGTTGTACTCGCGTTCCCGATTTCGTGCAGTAGTTAGATTCTTCTGAATCCATGTTAGTAATAACTGTCGTTCTGCGGCGGTAGGTTGCGGTTCATCCTCAGGTGGCATTTTCCCTGATTTTATTTGATGATAAATCGCATCCCATAATCGCATCCGTTTTTCCGGTAGAGAGCCATCTAAGTGGTCAACGCGAATCCCAGAAGTCAGGTCGTCGGGGTTGTGACAACTCACACAATACTTATTGAGTAAGGGTTGAGTGGATTTGCGAAACGTTTTTGACGCTTCAGCATTCCGAGTTTGCGCTTCTGCCGACAATTGAAAACACGATAGCGCAATTACGCTCGCCAGCATGATCCCGGTAGAAGCTATTGGTGACGATGGGTAAAACTTGGTCATAGGTAAGCGTATAGATCGTTAAAGGGTGGGGCGATAACAGTGTTACTCTTGTGAGTAATACCTCAGTCCATTATTTCAAATGTGAATGTCACTTTATATTCTTGAGTAGGGTCACATTTTTGAGGTCGCGGTACAAGAATAAAATTATCAGTAACGATAGGATTTAGCTCGTGTCCACGAGTGATTTTGGCGTTTTTTATGCGTTTCTCAAAAAACGCTACAAATGGGCGTCCTCCTCGCTGCGAACCATTGTTATTAACGGTATCAAAACTCGCGTCGCCTTGGTTTGGCATGATTGAAAAAGTCATGCTATTGCGAACACTGTTAATCGTTTGTTCAAAGCTATTTTCCCCATTTGCCATTTTGGCTGACCAGGCGGGATCGCCATAAAAAGCAACAACATCACGGTCAAATTGAAGGCCACGTTTGTCATCCGCACTGGTGGAAGATGCGCCGAGCCGATGCACAAGTGCATGATGATTGGCAAAAAACGCTTGATTCATCGTGTATCGACCTGGTTGTTCGATAAAGTAGTCTAAAATGCCCCAGCCTTGATATCCATACCATGTGGGCACTGTGTATCCGATCATTTGCTTGACACCCACGTCATTCATCCATGCAAGTGCCATTGCATCGGGGCCATTGATATTGCCCATTAAACAGTTCCCGATTGGGAGGTAGACTTTGGGGTTGTTAGAATCGATATCAATACGAGCCTTATTTGTATCTACCCCAAACATTTGCCCAGCTTTACTACGAAAAAAACCATTGCGATAGCGAAAGCCAATCATCCAGTCGCCCTGCGTGGCATGTCCAGAGGTAACAAATAAGTCGGCTTGATATTGATTGAGTGTGTCGACGAGGGCGGCAGTTGTATCGTCAGGACCACGCAGTTGTTTGGCATCAGAGTCGCGTTGTTTCTGCACGAGCTTATTCTTTACGAGTTCGTCGTACCATAAGCCTTCAGTACAACACTGCAAGGCAATTTCAGTACCGGATGCAACTTTGTGGATGGTTAAGGGTTCACGGTGCTTAGCGATGGTAAGTGCGTTCGCTGCATCAAAGCCAGTCAAGATGCCCCAAAAGGTATCGGTATAGGGGTCGTCATCAAGTTTACGAGTAAGTTGATGAACGGCAGTGACGAACTCAGTTGTGGTTTCGTTGGGCGTGGACACAAAACAGACATATTTGGGAAACTGTTGTGTAAGCTGGGATAGAGAATCCCTGACTTGATCTTCAAATACGATGACCTGTGCTTGATGTTTTACGACGAGCGTCTGTACGACCTTGTTCCATTCAGCGTTCTTATTGGTTTGCTGCGAAACGACAACGGTATATGTACCGTCGGCCGCGTAGGCTGTACTGGCGGCAACAACAATAATGAATGCAATAATACGTTGAAACGTCGTCATGGGGTTTCTCATTTGTGAGGGCTATTTCTTGATAGGTAACGGGGGTGCATCATATTGAATACGCAATCGATCGAATTCTTGCTCGAGTGAAGCTTGTACCCGTTTGTATTTTGGATGGTTATAAACATTGACCATTTCTTGAGGGTCGTTGGTTAAGTCGAACATATTCCATTCGTTGGTGGCAGGAAAAAAGAACAGTTTGTGAGTCATCGAGCGCACCCCGAAGTGTTGTGGTACAGCATGTTCGCCAAACTCGTAGTATGCATAATACAGGGACGCACGCCACTTTTTCACTGTACCGTTCATGATGGGCACAAGTGATTGTCCGTCGACCTCTGCCGGTACTTCAATACCGGCCATTTCCAGAAAAGTTGGTGCATAGTCGATATTTTGTATCAATTCGGTTGGTTGTGATTGAGGTTTAACAACTCCTGGCCAACGAATAAGAAATGGCATTCGAAAAGATTCTTCAAACATCCAGCGTTTGTCATACCATCCATGTTCCCCGAGAAAAAATCCCTGGTCGGATGAATAGATGACGATTGTGTTTTTAGCTAACCCGTGATCGTCAAGGTATTTGAGCATCCGGCCAACGCTCTCGTCGACAGCTTTAACTGTGGCGAGATAGTTTTTCATATAACGTTGGTATTTCCAGCGAACGATTTCTTGATGGCTAAGTTTACCAGCTTTAAAGTCAGCCAAAAATGCTTGGTTTTGCGGTCCGAAATGAGCATCCCAAACTTGCTTTTGCTGGGCGGTCATACGATTGTATTCAGGCGTGCCATATCTGTCAGGCTTTGGTAACACAACGTCGCCACGTTCGTTCTTTCGCACTTTTGCATCATATGCCCAGTCGAAATGGCGGTCGATCTCCATTTGATTTCGAGCTAATGTACTGCTGCGGTTGGCATAGTCATCGAATAACGTTTCAGGTTCAGGAATCTGAACATCATTGAAAGCGTCGAGATGTCGTAGTGCTGGTGCGAAGGTGCGATGTGGTGCTTTGTGTTGGCACATCAAAAAGAATGGTTTGCTATCGTCGCGGGACTCAAGCCAGCCAATTGCCTTGTCGGTTGTCAGATCCGTTGCATAGCCTTCAAACTTTTTTTGTGAGCCGTCTTTTTGGACGAAAACAGGATTATAGTAACTGCCTTGCCCGGGAAAGATCTCCCAATGGTCGAAGC
>JABHUV010000378.1 GCA_018658605.1 Planctomycetaceae bacterium
CCTGTTCGTTTGACAATCCAATCGGCGTCATAGCCTAATTCGGCAAGATCTTCATTGTGGACGACGTTTTCCGGCGCGTAAGACCCAGTGGCTAGAATTTGGACACCTGTCAAACGATTGACTTGGCGGCTTTGAGAAGCAACCACAATGCGATCGGTTTCTGGAGGTGATGAAGAGGAATCAGTATTTGTCATATAGTAAATAGTCTAGCAGTGTGACGAAGCGGGGAAAGCAGTGGGGGGTTGATGGAACTTTAGACTAATCGATGTTGGACGTCGATCCAACTACCAGAGGTGTTAGATTCTAGTACTGCATCTGCGATCAGTTGAGCATTTAGACCATGGTCAAAGCTAGGCATGGCATCACGACCTTCGGTGATTGCGGAACAGAATTCCCAAATAAGATCATAACGAAATACGTCGGCTGGTTTACCTTGCGTTACATCGCGTGGGCTCCCACTAGGTTTGAGATATTCTTTCGGGACATCGATGGCGTCTACGTCTTGTCCAGTTTTTCCGATCCAGATTTTATTGGGTTCATGTAAGTGGTATCGAACGGTTCCTTCAGAACCATTGATTTCAGCGAGTTCGTGGCCAAATCCATCGAAGTTATATCCTTTAGCGACGGTTGTTCCCTCCCAGACACCGACTCCACCGTTTTGGAAAACACCAATGAGTGCCGACCAATCATCGACGTCTGACGGTGGGCAAGATTCTCCGGTGGTGGTTTCTTCACGAGAACAGAATTGTGCGACGCTGCCACAGAGCTTTTCAATTTTACCCATTAGATCCATCGCAAAATCGATGCGATGGATTGTCATATCAAACAAATCTCCAGCCCCGGCGGTTTTTTTGTACTGTCTCCAGCCCCAACTGGTTTCCGGCCAATCTAGAAATCGTTGACTACGAAAATGTCGCGGTGCCCCGATGGCACCAGAAGTCACGAGGTGGTGGATGTATCGCATTGACGGTGCGAAGCGATAGGTAAAAGCGGTCATGTGCACGACGCCAGCGGAGATAGCTGCATCTCTCATTTCATTAACTTCGTCGCCGGAAAGGCCCAGTGGTTTTTCGCACATGATGTGTTTGCCGTGGCGAGCGGCTGCGATGGCCATATCTTTATGAGTAAAATTGGGTGTGGCAATAATGACTGCATCAATGTCAGGATCGGCACACAACACTTCGTAGTCGGTCGTTGTCTTTTCTATGCCCCAGTCACTCTTTCGTTGCTGAAGTAGTGCTTCGTTACCATCACAGGCGGCAACAAGTTCCGCTCGAGGATCAATCCGTATGCCGGGTACATGGTGGTAATCGCTAACCGCGCCGGCGCCAATGATGCCAATACGGATGGGTTTTGATGCAGTAGATTCAGAGTGCATATTCATTAGATGTTCTCGGTCGCAGTGTGTTAAAAGGCTTAGTAAGTTGTACGCAGTTTAATATTTTACCTGGATTCGATAAACTGGCTCGGATTGACTATTCGTCGGCAAAATAGCAATAAAATATCGCTTATCCCCCCAAAGGAGGGTGTTCGAGGTGGGGTTACTGAATTACATTAGGTTTTTCGACATAAGAGTCTTATAGCGGTTAGTGAGGAACACTGCATTGCTACGGCTCAAGCATTATCTATTTTAACAAGCTATTATATGTGTATTCTTGCAATTCAATACAAATCGGTGCCGGAAGCCCCGATTTTGGTCGCCGCAAATCGAGATGAGTTTTATGAACGTCCAAGTACGACGCCGTCGATTCAAGCCGGCAAGCCGAGGATTCTTGGCGGCGTGGATCAACAATCCGGTGGTACTTGGTTAGGTGTTAACCAACATGGTTTATTCGTAGCAGCGTGCAATCGCCGTAAGTTGATTCCACCAGTGGTTCCTCGTTCCCGCGGTATTCTTTGCCGAGAATTGCTTCGTAGCCGATCTGCCGCGGAAGCAATCAGTGTTGCGATGGAAGAGTTATCCTCGAATCGTTATGAAGGCGTGAATTATGTCATTGCCGATGGCGAAGCAGGCTGGGGAATTCATGGCACAAATGAACCAGAAGTAGTTGCCTTAAATGAAGGTCTGAACGTCATTAGCAATCGCAACTTGAACGATCCTCGTGACGAGCGTTGTCAGCTTGCAAAACGGTTACTGACTTTGCAGAAGTTGGATTCACCGGTCAAATTTCTAGCGGTTGCCAGTAAGGTATTTGCGAGATCTCCAAGTTCGCCGATGCGTCCGAGCATGGTCATCCGTAACAAAGACCGTGGAACGGTTAGTTCCACATTAATTGCGTTGGGCTTGAAACCACGTGATGCGATTTACCAGTTTTCTTCAGGCGCTCCTGACGAGAATTCATTTGAAGATTACTCACCGATGTTGCGAGATATTCTGAGTCGTGGATTACGTGAAGCCAAATTACAAGCGGCTACTGTTTAATGCATACAACTTACTGTAGAGAATCTCTCAAAGACCTCGTGCGTGAGAAAGCGTTGGAGTTTGGCGAGTTTATACTGGCGTCAGGCAAGGTCGGTACATACTATTTGGATTGCCGAAAAGTTACACTTGACTCACAAGGCGCTAAACTGATTGCATTAGGAATTCTTGAGATGCTCGGCGATACATTGCCCGATGCCGTTGGCGGAATGGCAATTGGTGCTGATCCTATTACCGCAGCCGTGTTGACGGAAGCCGCTACCCAAGACCAAGAATTACGAGGCTTTATTGTTCGCAAAGAAGCGAAGGTACACGGCAAGGGCAACCAGGTCGAAGGACCTGTTCAAGCGGGTGATCGTGTAGTGATTGTGGAGGATGTTGTTACGACTGGCGGCAGCAGCTTAAAAGCAATCGAGTACGTTGAAGCGGCCGGTTTGAAAGTCGAAGGTGTCATCGCCATTGTCGATCGACTTGAAGGTGGCCGCGAAGCTTTTGCCGCAGCCGGACATGAACTCCGCACACTCTTTACCGTGCGGGATTTTGGTATTGAAGACTAAGCTCTGCGTTTGAAACAGTAAACGTCTAGCATTGTGCAAGCACAACCGATTTAGCGTTGGATTGTGACTTGGCTGCCAGCACTGAGGATACTGAAAACATCGCTAGCATCAACGGGGTTCAGACCAATACTACCAGTACCGGCGGGAGGCACTTGGGCATTGGCCGCTGATCCGTGGATACTGATATTGCCACCGAGATCCATCCAGTGGTGTCCAAATGGATTGGAGCCATGACCGCCGGGGATAATAGCACCACCTTGAGTACTAAAAATACGATCGAGTTGCTTGTCGAGTATTGTGTAGGTTCCCACGGGTGTGCTTTGATCGTTGGCTACCGTAATACTAAATCGTCCCGCATAAAGGTGTCCGACAAATAACGTCAGCTCATTTTTTTGTAGGCTAACTTGGGCTCGAAAGGGCCCCCGTAAAACCTTGATTTCTTTACCAGGTGTCACTGTTGCGTCACTTGCGATGCCGTTGATATTCAGCAGTAGTGGCACAGGGATGCGATGGTCATGAGCGATTGTAGCGATGGTTTCATTGAGTCCGACGCTGTATACCGGTTCCATATAATGTTTTTGAGAATAAATCACTTCGCCAGCCAAATAGTCTAATACGGGTAGCAATTGCTGATGCTGGGCCGCCGAAATTTCAGGGCTCCGATAATAAACGCTTAAGGCCAGTAAAGCTTCGCGCAGATGACCCGCCTGAATCTGCTGTTGTGCGGCGAGCCACGCTCTAGTGAATACCGGCGTTTGAGTGTCTGCTGGGTCAAACAATGGTCCTTGCGGTTCAGGAGCTGTGGAAAAATTTGGAGGCTGGAGGTTCCCAGGGACATTTTTTTCGCCTTGATTCCAAACTTCGTCTAAGTTGACATCGGGTGCAATCGGAAAAGCGTCATCGGTGACCGATGCGGTTGTTGTGGTATTGGGCGTTGCGGCAACAGTTGGTACTTCGAGTTCTGTGTCCGATGAAATTATCGGTGCAATGACAGCGTCTTGTATTACGATGGGATCCGGAATGAGGTTAGTCACAGCCGCAGGATTTTCCAAGGCGGCTGCGGCTGGTGATGTAAACTCTCCATTATCGGCGGCAGCATTTTCATCAGGTGTAACGACCAATGGGGTTTCACTGGTCATCCCTTTTAGTAGTTCATTAGCGGTAACTTGTACGCCGAGATCTAATTCCAGTCCGCTTTCGCCAACTGGATCTGAAGCGATTATTCCATCGTCAGGAACGGGTGCGGTGCCTTTGTACAGCACGACATACGCACCATATAAAATGACAAGCATGAAGGTGAAGATGAATAGCGTTTTTACCTTTTGCATTTCCTTGTCCTTGCCTGATATTCCAGAGCTTAGGTTAAAGCTTGGAATAGTTGCTAAAGTTAAATAAAGTTATGTTCACCGTTTGGCGATTAATGTGACACAATGCATTCTTTACAATCTGAACCATATTCCGAAGAAGATGATTACGATCAATGGTCCGAACCCGACGTGTGGGATGACGACGAATCGGACGTAATGCCTTGCCCTGAATGTGGCGAGCAGGTTTATGAATTTACAGATCAATGTCCTTATTGTCGTCAGTAC
>JABHUV010000173.1 GCA_018658605.1 Planctomycetaceae bacterium
ACCAGTGGTCCAGGTGCTACAAATCTAGTAACTGCAATTGCGGATGCCAAGCTTGATAGCATTCCAATGGTTGCGTTGACTGCACAGGTACCAACGGCTGTCATCGGAACGGATGCTTTTCAAGAGACGCCGATGGTAGAGATCTGCCGTGGAATTACCAAGCATCATTATTTGGTTACGCGAGTCGAAGAGCTAGCTCGAGTCGTAAAAGAGGCATTTCATGTTGCCACTACAGGTCGTCCTGGTCCCGTGCTAATTGATATTCCAAAGGATGTTCAGATCGATCAATGTGTGGTTGATTGGGACGAAGAGATGAATTTGCCGGGGTATCGAGCAACTGTTAATTCAGAATCTCCAGTGGAACAAATCAAACAAGTTGCTGCAGCTATTAAGCATGCGCGTCGCCCTTTAATTTATGCTGGCGGTGGAATTGTGCATGGTGAAGCGACTGAGGAACTACGCGAGCTTGTTGCCGCGACCGGTATTCCTGCAACTTTGACGCTGATGGGACTAGGGATTCTCCCTCCGAGTAACGACCTATGTATGGATATGTTGGGAATGCACGGTACGGTGTATGCCAACAAGGCGGTAAGCGCATGTGATTTATTGATTGCCTTGGGTGTCCGTTTTGATGATCGAGTGACCGGTAACCTCGAACGTTTTGCGCCTGATGCGAAGATTGTACATATCGATATTGATCCTTCGGAGATCAACAAAAACAAGCCAGCGCATATTCCGATCGTGTGTGATGTCAAAGATGCATTGCAGCAGTTATTACCTCTGATGGAATATAAAGAGGAAATTGATGATTGGCGGGCACAATGCCAGCAATGGAAACAAGAAAGTCCGCTGACATACGAT
This sequence comes from Planctomycetaceae bacterium, assembly GCA_018658605.1. The sequence continues at coordinate 862 of JABHUV010000173.1, forward strand.
CAGGAATTTGATGGGATTCTACAGCAACACGCGATAACGCAGTTGTCGCGTTTGACGTCGGATTTGGAGCCGTTTATTACTGTTGGAGTTGGCCAACATCAAATGTGGTCCGCTCAGTTCTTTCATTTTCAAAAACCGCGCCGTTGGTTATCAAGTTCTGGATTAGGCACAATGGGTTTTGGTTTGCCGGCAGCGATGGGCGTTCAAGCCGCGAATCCAGATAAACTTGTGATCGACATTGATGGAGATGGCAGTTTTCAGATGAATATCCAAGAATTAGCAACGTGTAAGTGTGAAAATTTACCCGTAAAAGTTCTGCTGCTCAATAATCAGCACTTGGGTATGGTTGTGCAATGGGAAGATCGATTTATGGATGGACGACGCGCACACACGTACTTAGGACCTATCGGCGACGATGAAGCACTCGGGCAAGGCAGTGGTCCATTTGTCGAGGAGCGTTATCCAGATTTCGTCCAAATTGCCAAAGGCTATGGCTGCGGTGCAGCAACGGTCAAAGCGAAGGGTGACTTAGACGCAGCAATTCAAGAAATGATTGCCTACGATGGTCCTTATTTACTCGATGTGCAAGTGCCCTATCAATCGCATGTATTGCCGATGATTCCTTCTGGCGGAAGCGTCGAAAACCTCATTACAGAATAGGCTCTCATAGGGTTGAATTGTGAGATGCCCTATATCGGGCATTTTGTTTCTTTGTAACCTCCGGATGCCAATCGACGACGTCACCGGTATCATTTGCGTTGACGAACAGCCATTCTCCGGCGCATTTCAACACTGTTTTTTGGTATAAACACTATTTATGAATGAACCACAATCCACAACCGTAGAATCAACTCCGCGACTTGCACTGCATTGGCAAATACTGATTGGTATGATTGCCGGAGCTGCTATTGGCTTGCTGCTAAACCTTAGTCTCAGCACCACTGACGTGACCCGTAGCGAAGATATTCCAGCGCACTTGTCAAAGGTTGAGCTGCACGATAGTACAAACACCATTACGATCACGACATTTACTCACGATAATGTCGAAACCGTCTACGAAATCGGTGGGAAAATCGATGCGAAGTATCCGGATTTAAAGATTTTTAAAGCTGACCAACCGAATCTGCATGCTGTCTTCGAGAGTCATGGGCAAAGCTGGGCACGGCAGATTGGAACCTTGTGTAAACGATTTGGCGGTCTGTTTTTGCGGATGTTGCAAATGGTCGCTGTGCCATTAATTGTGACGTCGCTAACCGTTGGCGTGATGGGGCTAGGAAAAGCCGAACGATTGGGACGTATGTTTCGTCGAACGATGTTGTATTATATTTGCACAAGTTTCTTGGCAATTGTGACTGGCCTGATCATGGTCAACGTAATTCAACCCGGCGTGGGAACAGATTTAACGACTCAAAGTCCGATAGCCTATGAAGCCACGTCTAGTTCACTGCCGCAAGTGCTGCTGGACCAATTAGAAACACTTATTCCTACGAATCCCATCCGCTCTTTGGCTGAAGGTGATTTTTTATCGATCATCAGTTTCACCATTGCATTCGCGATTTTTGCATTGATTCTAGGTGGCAAAACCGCAGAAACAATCTTGAACCTAGCGCAAGCAGGCTTTGATGTCATGATGAAAATGACGATGGCCGTTATTGCACTAGCCCCGTTGGGCGTAATGCTGTTAATGCTATACGTGACTGCGACACACGGTAGCGCTATTTTTAGTTCGCTTGCTTGGTATATGTTGGCTGTGTTCTTAGCATTGGTGGTGCATGCCTGTATCACGTTACCGTTGATCTTAAAATTAGTGGCTGGGCGAAATCCGTGGGAGTTTGCTAAGGCGATGAGTCCCGCCTTACTTACGGCATTTAGTTCAGCATCAAGTAACGGTACGTTACCGTTGACGATGGCCAGTATTGAACAGCGAGCGAGAGTACGTAACCAAACAAGTTCATTTGTGTTGCCATTGGGGGCGACAATCAATATGGACGGAACGGCGTTGTACGAAGTTGTGGCTGTATTGTTTATTGCTCAGCTTGTTGGTATAGATCTAACACTTGGCGATCAAGTGGTTGTGGCACTGACAGCATTGTTGGCCAGTATCGGTGCGGCTGGTATCCCGCATGCGGGGTTAGTTATGATGGTGATTGTACTGCAAGCGGTTGACTTGCCAGTCGAAAAGCAGGGCTTGATCATCGCCGTGGATCGAATCTTAGACATGTGCCGAACAAGTGTGAATGTATGGAGTGATTCGTGTGGCTGTGCTGTGATTGATGCTCTGGACGACGAGTGAGTGAATTACTTTTCCGGCCCTGATTTGAACTTAAATATTTGTCCGCCACCCATCTGTGTCGTGAGATAAACTTCGCCGTCTTCATCCTCACCGAAAGTAATGATCGGTAGGTTTTCACCGGAGTCGTTGAGGTTGGATATGGAGTGGTTGGCGATTACCTTACCCGCTACTTTGTGTTCTAGTGCCCAAATATTCCCACTTACATAGTCAGCGTAGACATACATACCATTTAAAGCAGGTACCGATTTACCCCGATAAATGACACCGCCCGTGATCGATTTTCCAATGTCATGGTGGTATTCGAAAATAGGTTCGATGAGCTCTGGTTTGGGGCCAGACCCGTCTTCATAGGCATGCTTTCCTTCGCGAAGATTCCAGCCATAGTTGCCACCCTTAGTGACGATATTGATTTCTTCCCACAGTTTCTGTCCAACGTCAGCAGCGTATAGTGTTCCAGTTTTACGATCGAAACTGAATCTCCAAACATTACGAAAACCGTAAGCGTAAATTTCGGGTCGAGCTTTGGCAACGTTGATGAAGGGGTTGTCCTGTGGGATGGCATAGTTCCTGTCTCCGCTACGGTTATCAACATCAATTCGTAATATAGTCCCATTAAGCGTGGCGAGGTTTTGCCCATTCTTAAAAGGATCTCCGCCTTTGCCACCGTCACCGAGGGCAATGTATAGATACCCATCAGGACCAAACTCGATAGTTCCTCCATTGTGATTCCAGAACGGTTGAGGCACCCGTAGCAACTCTTGCTCAAACGTTACATCAGCTTTGCCAGCATCATCCTTACTGACTCGGAATCGACTAATTACTGAAACGTGATCATCTTCTTTGGCTGTATAAAACAAAAAGAACTCACCCGTTTTGGCGTAATTCGGGTGAAAAGCAAAGCCCAACAGCCCTTCTTCGTTTTCTTTGTCTTTGTACATAACTTTAGCGGAGTGATCAAAAAAGACGGTTGCTTCTTCCACATCGCTAGAATTGTTAAATGAGTATATCGTACCGAGTTGCGAAGCCACGAAGATTCGTCCGGATTGATCACCTGCGTGCGTGACCACGATTGGTCGGGCAATCCGCAATTTTGGGAAAGCGGGTTCAATTCCAACATTGAGGCTCTGAGCCGGTAATAATTGCGTAGTGGTTGTTAATAACAAACAGGAAAGCAGTAGTACTAGTTTTTTCATTGTTTTCATCTCAGAAATGTCGTCTATTCTAAATAAAACTGGCCCATGAACCGCGAGTGCTCGCAGGCCAGTTGTGGAATTGAGTGCATCGATAAATGTCGATTTATACAATGACTGTGTTAGTCGACTTTGATTAATTGGATGTAGAAGATAAGTGTTGAATTTGGACCGATGCTTGGTGGTCCCTGTGGTCCGTATGCCAAGTTTGAGGGAATGTAAAGTTCCCATTCATCGCCTTCTTTCATCAGTTGCAACGCCTCTGTCCAGCCTTTGATGACTTGGTTTACACCAAAGGACGCGGGCATTTTGCGTTTGACGGAACTGTCAAAGATAGTGCCGTCAATTAGCTTACCTTCATAGTGTGTTGTCACTTGAGATGTTGGTCCAGGCGTTTTACCACTCCCTGCTTTCAAGACTTTATATTGCAGTCCACTTTTGGTGGTCTTTACGCCTTCTTTCTTTGCGTTTGCGGCCAGAAATGCTGTACCTGCTTTTAAATTTAATTCGCCGGCCATTGATGCCTCCTTTTGTGCAGCTTGTTGGATAACTTGTTGAAATTCTTTAAATGTGGCCTGCAATTGCTCTTCGCTCATCGTCACTTTGTCATTAGAGACATCCTGCATGCCCTTTAAAAACGCATTGAGATCAAGTGGGATCTTGTCAGTCTTCATGTTTTTCATGAAGGAAACTCCAAAAGCATAACTACCTCGCGTGGCAACGGATTCTGCTTTGATTTCAGCATTGGGTGTGTCTTGGGCATTGGCACTGATGGTGGTACTAATGAGGGCTACGATGAGAAAAATTTTTGCGAAACGCATAATAAAGGTCATCCTTTCGGGATAAATAAATTTGATTCTATGGGTGATCGGGAAGTGATTGAATGTGTTGCTTTTTGGGTAGCGTATGTTATGGGGGTGAACCCCAGATATACCACAGTCCATATTTTAGATGACAAATAGATGCATTGCTATTAGTAGAGAACGGTAAATGAAAAAATCCACCGACGAATGAATGAGATTTGATAGCCGGAATTTCAGTTTTTGCGGCGATGATAGTGCCAACCGGGAATGAAGAAACACAACGCGGAGACGCAGCCAAATAGAGTCAGGGCATATTTGGGAAAAGCGGCCATGATGAGAGACGTGATAAACAGCGCAGCAGCTTGCAGATAGAATTTCCCGGTTAAAATCCCCGCCTTGAATAAGAAAACCATTCCGCTGATGAGTCCCAGAACCGGAGCGGTTTCCAGAGTTTCGATGCCTAACAGTGATTCGACCGGAAATAATAATGCAATCGCAATCATGCTGGCGGCCCAAGCATGTGCAATTTGACGTTCTATAAATAGGACGGATCCCCGCAGATGACGGATTTTCCAGAAGACGATTGCCCAGGTTCCTAAACCCAATGTCCAAGTCGTTGAATAGTACAGGCGATGATCAAATCCATTGAGGAACATTACGTTTGTTACAATACAGGCGATGAGTAACACGACGCTGTGCCACATCCACAGCATTCCCCATTTTTGTAGTACCACAGCATGGGGAGTTTCACTGAACCACCCAGCAATGATACTCGAGAACCGCCCTTTGTTTGCGCTGACGGGCTCATTGTTGAGGTAAGCACGTAGGTCATCCGCTAACTGCTGTGCCGAACGGTACCGCAAGTCAACAGGCTTTTGCAAGCACTTAAGAATGATCATCTCTAAATCACGATCGATTTGAGCATTGAGCACACGTGGTGGAGTCACCTCTTGGTCTAAAACAAGCAAAACGGTATCCACCGGCGTTGCGGCTGAAAATGGTGGCCGCCCAGTTACCATGAAATAGAGGATAGCACCTAATGCGTAAATATCGGTGTGCACTCCCGTAGATCCGCGGCCGCCGCTAGCTTGTTCTGGAGCCATGTATGCTGGTGTACCCAATATGGCACCAGTTTGAGTGATATCATGGTCGTGCGTAAAGCGTTTCGCGAGGCCGAAATCGGTAACATACGTTTTTCCATCCGCGTCGACCATAATGTTGGATGGTTTGAGATCACGATGCAAAACCCCGCGCCGATGAGCATATTGAATCGCCTCGCTGACTTCTAATAGCATGGCAGCAGATGGCCGCTGCTCAAAATCTTGTTTCTGTCCCATTTCACCAATCGTCCGGCCGGTAACGAGCTGCATACAAAAAAAAGGTTGCTCCGCAAATTTTCCGACTTCGTAGATTGAAATAATACCTGGGTGATCTAGTTGCGCCGCTGCTTTGGCTTCTTGTTGAAACCGCTCGACATGTTCTGGTTCACTGAGTCGCCCGGGTAGAATCATCTTCAGAGCGACTTCTCGATCCAAGCTGATTTGGTGTGCCCGATAAACGACGCCCATGCCTCCTCGCCCGAGTTCCTCGGTGAGTTCGAAGTCACCTTGCGTTAGAGGTAAATTGAATTGCCAGGGGATTGTGGATGCGGAATGAGAGGGAGACAAGTGTTGTTCTGAATTTTCATCCTGCATCCGAAATTGAACGCCGGCAACCGTTGCGGCCACCATGGCAGCCCAGAGTTCTCGCAAATCGGTTTCTAGATCAGGATGGTCTTGGCATAGCGCTTCTACGTGTTGAATGTCTCCTTGCTGGAGACTCTGTTGAAGTTCTTCGACTAGTGTGGCTAAGCGCAGATCAATATTAGAAGAGTCAATAGGATCTCTCGGATTTTCAGGATCTGAAGTCACAGTTGTCTGAGTGGCTTTCTTGATAATCTTCGTCAGGGATCATCAAACTACGTAGTTTTTTTAGCGCGCGTAAATACCGCATGCTCGCCGCGGCTTCGGAGATATCCAGTGCCACTGCAGCTTCTCCATTAGACAACTGTTCATGGTGTCGCATCAAGATGATATTCTTGTCATTTTCTGGTAGCAATTCCAAAGCCGCTTCTGTTTGCAGAGCCATTTCATGACGAATGGCTTGGGCTGCAGGAGTGATATCTGAATCCGGGAGTTGGGCGGCGAGGTTTATGGTGGAATGGTCGATGCGCCCACAAACTACAGGCGCTTGTTCACGGTCCACGCTACGACGCTTGGTAACTCGATGACGCCGATGAGCATCAATAATTCGGTCTTTAGCAATCTGTCGAATCCACAGATGAAAATCCATGATGGGGTTGTCTAGATAGCGATCAATACGGCGATTCGCCTCGATCAGCACATCTTGCAGCACGTCGCTGACATCGACTCGTTGTCTGATACGTCGGTCGAGTCGTAGCTGTACCATGCGGTGCAGCGATTTTCGATGACGATCAAGTAGTTGATTCCAAGCATCATCGTCGCCTGCTTGCTTTTGAGCTAATAACGCTATCGTTTTTGCACTAGTTGGCCACATCGTTGAACTCCAGATACCTAAGCGATTACAAAGACTTGGTACCTATAACTGTAACCGCTGTAGCCTTGATAACATGTTATTTTGAATTTTTATGAAAAATTGTCCAACCGACGAGTCCTAAAATCGAGAAACCTAGGGAATTGAGCGCGCCATGGGACACAATCATGATTGGAATTGAGAGTGATTGATTGCCAGTATATTCTCCCATGGCATAGATAATCGCCATGATGGAACTAGCAATCAACGCTGTTGCAGATATTGAGAGTAACCATCCGCCATGCGATTTTATAAATCCGGCACAATAGATCTGGCAAACCGCCATCAGAATACAACATGTTAATAGTGAAATCGAAGCGACGATCTCAATGGTTGGTGAGTAGGCAATACCGATTCCTACAAACGGAATGCTGACTAACAAAATCGGGCATGTGAGTATGAGCATTTTTGTTGCTGCGAGTTTGTTTTTTTGGGAAAAATGAATTAATTGACCGGTCAAGACAGGTAAAGCAAAGCCAGCAAAATGAAAATGCAGAGCAGTCAACATGGTGAATCGCAGATCATAGTCCCATGGCGATTTCCCGACGATCAAGCTAATAAACCACAGTCCACCGACCGCGATGAGCAACCATCCGCCGGCAACGGGAAAACTCTCCCACGGAACCCTTTGCTTAGTACTTCTATTATTGACGAGGGTTGTGATAAAGTGCCATAGAGACGTTCCCCCAATAATGAACATCCACAATGTAAACACAAACCACGAAACTCCACCTATCCAGCACGCCGATCGGTATGCAAGGGCCTCTGTATGAACAGGATAAAACAAAAGCATGCTGCTGATGGCAATAACAGCGGGTAGTGAGCAGCAAATCCAAAGTCTCCACGTAATGTTTCGAATGCGTTGATTTATAGTCAACAATTCCGCACGAAAACTGACATGAATTCCTAAAGGGACGACTAGCAATATGGCTAGGATAAGTATGATTAGTGGCAGCGGTGTGATCATAGTGGATGTCAATTTTAGCCATTATCCAAAATTGGGTGGTGGCCTTTTAGCGACTATTTAGTTTCTGAACTGGTTGCCGTCACCGCAGCTACCATCGCTTGGCCCGCTAATTTTCGAAAGCGTTTCTGTTGAAAATTCACAATTGGTTTTCCCAGTAGTGATAACAGTGATCCGGGGCGAGAAATAACGGTAATACGAAATCGCACAATATCCGACTCTTGATCCCAGTCAACCTGAAAACACTCTTCTCCTTTTTCGATATGCCCAGGAACTGTGCCGTAAGCGAAACCAAATTGTCGATATTTTCCGCCTTCGCGTTCAGCGTTTAATTTATATACGATGCGTGCTGGGTTTGCAGACCATTGTGTTAGGACTTTAAATAGAACGGCTACCATATTACCGCTTTGAATTGGCGTGTCATGCCATTTCAATGTGGCCATTGAATGGTTAAACATTTCCCATTTACAAATAGCTTGTGAACCTAGATGGAAAATATCCTCGCCTTCGCCTAGAACAATACTGTAACGATCGAGCCGAAAACCGGGTGGTGCGTTGCCACGGTCAATCAAATCTGCAGTACAGCCAACGTAGGCGTAATTGAAATCAATGTCTTGACATTGATTGAGGTAACTACGAATGACATCGTCTGTAGGTTTCTTTCCGAAATAAAACATAGGCTACGGACACAATCTGCTAGAGCTAAAAAATAATCCAGTTGTTCTATGGGCTAACCGCAGGGTGTTACCTTGAAATAACATCTTCGCATAATCGACTGCCTTACCATAGACACCCAATAACATTGCGGGGCTTATACGGGTGCTGGTAAATCGCGCCGAGTGAACACTTGGTCACCAATGATGTACATCAACAGACCTAATCCAATTAAGACCAGATGACAGCCTAGACCACTGAGTCGCAGGATTTCACCGTCTCGATATAAGCAAAAATCCCAGTATAGTTCGGGTTGGTTTACATAAATGTGCACCAAACCTTCTGGGTCAAATGGGTTGAAGAATGTGTAATTTAACAAAAAATTATACTCGGGCTTTGCCATCGCCAAGATCCGCATCATTTGTTGAATCACCACAAACGCGATACAGATTCCAATGGTTCGCCAGCGGTAGCGGTCTAAACTAGAAATCATCATTGCGAAACCAGCCACAAAGAAACCCATTGCAAATAAGATAGTGATCGCAGGCCAAAACTGATTTATGTCAACGAACTCGGACATCGGCTTCTCGACTGTTTCCGATTCAGCGAACGAGAGTGGAATTGAAAACGGAGTTCCGGGAATTTCCAGCGAGGGTGGTTCGATGGTTTCAGTAACCGTATTGGAATAAACACTGAGCGTCATGGCGGTCCATGCGAGACTTGCAAGTAGACAAGTTCCGGTTGTGGTCACTAGGACTTGTACCCAATAGATTCGTCGTCGTGAAATAGGATTTCCTAATAGTATTTCGAGTGTCCCACGATTGAGTTGTCCTGCGACACAGTCAGATCCTCGCGAGATGGCCCAAATGACAATGATAGTAATGATAACCGGTTCATTGAATGCTTGTGCGACGCGACCAGTGTACGTCATTAATTGCGCAAATGGCACGGCTGAGAATTTTTCAAAATCTTTAAAAAACTCAATGACCTGTTTAAATCGTGTTGCATCAAAAAACGTGATTGCCCAGATGCGCATATAGATGAAAAACAGAACAGCCAGACTACATGCCACGCAGAGCATTCGTGATTTGAGTAGATAATGCCGTACCAAATGAATCATGAGCTGGTTATCTCGTGATTTGAATGGATCTGTTCATAGAGGCTGCGCAAACGACTCGGTTCGATGGATACATTTTTGAGGGTGACGTGACTGAGCCACTCGAAGGCTGGTTGCAGGTCACCTTTGATTTCAATAATGATCTGTGTCTGGTCGCCGTTGGTGTTAAGCTTGGGATATAAAACACTGATTTGTTTTTCGAGATTTTTCGGTGGTGGTGTCAGCGGTTGTGGGGATTGAGCATGCAAGCGATGAGTTTGTCGAATATCGGAAATTTTTTCCGTCAGTGCCAG
>JABHUV010000134.1 GCA_018658605.1 Planctomycetaceae bacterium
TACAGATGTATCGTAGAACGCTCCAAAGGCATCAGCCGCTCCAGTATTTGAAAATATCGATCCGCCGTAGTCGCTGTATCTTCGAGTTGATCTAATTCATCAATAACAGCTTCAAAACTCTCAAGATGTAATTGTATTGTTTGGATGCCATCGCTAGGTTCACTCGAACTCCACTCGCCTAGCACATCGCGCCAAAACAGGCGCCCTTTTCGCGTTTTGTCATTCGCCTTAGGTGGTGCATGTAAAACCAGCAGCAACTGTTCGTCAGCAACCATCAATCGTTGTCGACCAATTTCCGTGCCCAATCGCTGTCTAAAGCTAGCAGGCACATCCCAATCGTCAGGTATCAGTGTTTGTCCAGACATTTTCGATCCTAGAGTTATCTTCCATTGACCACAGGGCGATGGCTATTAAGCTGAGCCTTAAAGTCACCCAAGCTTGTCCAATGCAACGGTCGATTTAGATCCACTTCGGTAATTACAACTTCACCGAATTTTTCAGCACTTGTCAATACTTGACCATCTCTGCCATAAACTGCCGTGATCATCCAATTACGCTCGACATCGGTGTAAGTACTACTAATAACAAACACGTGATTTTCACAAGCGCGAGCAGCGCCCAACATTGGATTACAACCCCAAACTGGCCAACAAATAACCTCAGCACCATTATTGCTTAACTCACGGGCAACCTCCGGAAAAAAACCATCGTAGCAAATCATCATTCCAACTTTGCCAAACCTAGTTTCAAATACTGGGTATGCATCTCCGGGAGTAATGCCGCCTTCAATTTCACCTCGAGGCAACGTTACTTTACGATATTTACCCGTCATTTTTCCATTCGGACTGATCAGTGTTGCCACGTTGTAAATTAGCCGACCATCGCGCTCAAGCAGCCCAGCTACAATATAGAGATCATATTTCTTAGCGAGTGTTCCAAAATAGTCCGTCGACTCACCAGGAATGGATTCAGCACAGTCAGCATATTTCAAACCTCGGTGATAGTAAGTCAACGTCTCAGGTAACACGATTATATCTGCACCTTGCTGCGCCGCTGAGGCAATCAACGGTTCAAACAATTGACATTTCTCCAGATTCGTCTTACCTTCAATGGGTTTAAAATGCACCGTCGCCAATTTTACCTTCCGTGGGTCTGGTGCAGTGCTTGGCTCAAGCAGTACATCACACCACTCGACTTTGCCTCGTGCTTCCCACCGATAATACAACTCGACAATCCCACTGGTCGCCTTATCAGGCACTCGATAGATTCCTGCAACTTCCCTCCAGCCATTTGGCAAATCCCGCACAATGGCAGGATATTCTGGTTCGGCTGGTGGCAGAGTTCCGGTAGCATAAGAAGCTGGCGTGGGCTCGTTATGCCGCACCTTGTTTCCGTTCGCGTCACGCCACAAGATTCTCACAACAGCCGTACGGCGAGGCAATTTCACTCCCCGCGTGCGCTGTAATGCCGAAAATCGATAATACTGCCCACCTTGGATTTCAAATGTCTTTTCAAACCAACCAAATAGCCCCTCTTGGTTATCAGCAGAAATCGTCAAACTGCCATGTCCGGTTGGCCCGCCTTTTGCAATATAAGCAAATTCGGGAGCAATCTCTGCCCGAGGTGTTTTGGTTGTCCAGCCAGTGGGCAAATCTATTTCAGTAGGTTGCCGCGCGTCAATTGTGCCTACAAAAAAGAACGCTATCAAACCCACTAATATATATTTCATTTTGTCACCCACAGAACAGTTTTCAATGATTGAACGCTTATCATTCAATTCACATCTAGTGTCTCACGTTTTGCCGCGAAATACAAATGGTTTCAATCCCAGTCCTAAACGCTACTTTCTAGATAGGCGACATCAACGCTACAACGCTACTTGATCCACAATCGTGAATCCTGTGTGACGCCGGCGGTCCGCCCATCGGGCAGCATAATCTTTGCGAAATAACCCGTATCGGTTTGCTCAATAACCACACCGGCGGCTTTAGCAGAGCCTATTCCTAGTTGCTCTAGCGTCGTCCACCAGTCACCCGTTTTGCGATGATTTGATTTTTGTTTGTGGTAAATCTCCATCAACATCTTCCGCGCATTCTCCGTTACATCAGGATTCAATCCAACAACACTCTCTTGCTGTGTTGAAAATTGCACCGTGCCCCATTTTTCGGGACGATGCATATCGATAATACCCTGCGGAGACCAAACCCAATTGTCTTCACGCATTTCAGGTACCTTTTGATATTTTCCATCCACCACGGTCGTTTGCCACTGCACCCGCGAGAAATTTATTCGCCATTGGTCGCCAGCAGACGGTGGGTAACGACGTGGGGCATGCCGATTCAACGCTTTCCAAGGAATAGCAATTTCCACTGACCAATATTGATCAATATCGGTCGGATCGTTGAGTGTTCCTTCGATGTGAATCGCCGTCTTGAGTCCGGGAATCTCCCAGCCGTTATCAGCCTTGCCGCCATCTTTATAGGGTTTATCAAGAAAAAGATCCCACCCCGTATTGAGTGCATTGATTTCAAATTCGTAGTACTCATGATTATCCGCATCAGGATCGATGAAGACTTCAAAATCATTGTCATAAAAAATCACACTATCGTGCTCGGTTAGAGTTCCCCAAATGTGCGGATCAGGCAGAAAAGCTCCAATATAGAGATACTTACGATCCCACAACATCTTTACACGGGTATCAAACCGAGGTCGCGGTTTTGCTTTGCCTTCAATATCTTGAAATCGATCTGACCACAAGGCCCCCCGCCACGCAGCATCATCTAGACGGCCGTCAATTTCAATTCGAGATCCCACTCGATTAGCAACATATCCGCTACGAGGAATATCTCGCATCCGCTGCCAATCTTCATAAGTGTCCGCCTGCACAAGCACCGCACCCAAGGTGTATACCACAAACAAAGTAAAACCTGCGGTGGTAACAAAGCGGCATCTACGCGCACAAAATCTAAGCAACATTTCTTCCACTGACGTCACACTTGTCCCCTTAAAACGAGGTTAAAGCAGAAGGGACATCTGGGTGGATTTTAAACAGCGTATTGAGTCGCGTGATCGTAAAAATCTTGTCAATTTCCGATGTTAATCCGGACAATCGCAATGCGCCATCAACATCCTTGAACTTTTTGTTCAACATGATCAGACGGTTCAATGCGGCACTCGATAGAAATTCAACGGCCGACATGTCCAGTACAACTTGAGTTGCACCATCTGCGACAACTTGAAACAACTCATCGCCCATCTGTTGAATATCGTCACTTGCTAGATATTTATTGCGTTTGAATTGAACGACAGTAATTTCGCCGTTCTTATTTAATTCGATTTGTTCCATAACTTGTTTCCATCCAATCCATTCACACCAATGGTCGTAAAACAGTAATATTCATTACGCCAAGTGCATTCAAGCAATCAACTATACTTCATGATAAAATGAATATCACTAATGTCAACCTGTGCACCAATCGCGGCCCGTTCCACGAAAACTGAACACGCTACTAGTATAAGTTAAATCATCATGAAATATCTATGCGCATTATTAATTGTTACGTTCTCTTGTTTGCTCGATGCCAACGAGTTCCGTTTAGCCACATTCTCGACCGATGTCACAATTCCTTTGAACCACCGGTGTATGGGAGTTCTTCCAACCAAAAGTAAACGCGTTGCCGACCCTTTATTGGCTCATGGATTTGTGCTCTCTAATGGCGAACAAACCGTTGTGCTTTGTGCACTCGATTGGTGTGAAGTTCGCAATGGTGCCTTTGACCAATGGCGTGAAGCACTCGCCAAAGCAGCCGGCACTGCACGAGAAAACGTACTTATTACGGCACTGCACCAACATGATGCGCCGGTGATTGACCGCGATGCAGCGAAAATCCTAGCCGCCGTCGGGCTAACAGATGAGCTTTACCATGTCGCTTGGCATGACAAAACACTGGCCCGAGTATCTCAAGCCGTACGAGACAGCCTGGGTCTGGCCACACCCGTCACTCATTTTGGAATCAGCGAAACGCCAGTCTTGCGAATTGCCTCCAACCGCCGAGTTGTATTGGAAAACGGAACGGTTACCTACGGCCGAGGCAGCCGCAGCGGTAGCAACAAATATTTCGCCGCTGCGGCAGAGGGCGACATCGATTCGATGTTAAAAACCATCACATTCTTCAATAATGATAAACCGCTACTCCAAATGCATCACTATGCGACCCACCCTATGAGCTATTATGGCCAAGGAGTCGTCTCCTCGGACTTTGTGGGACTAGCCCGCGCCCGTTTACAACGACAGGATCAATCAATACGCCAAATATTTGTACCCGGATGCGCTGGAGATATTACTGCTGGAAAATTTAACGACGGATCAGAAGACCACCGCCAGGAACTGATTGACCGGTTGTACCAAGCGATGGCTAAAGCGGCAGATAACACGAAACGTTACCCGCTCCAACAGCTAAACATCCGCAACACAAAACTGCACCTACCTTTTCACCCCGGCGAACACCTCACCATAAAA
>JABHUV010000227.1 GCA_018658605.1 Planctomycetaceae bacterium
ATCCGGTTTAGCATCGTTGGGGTGCCCCGCCATCATGGATGCGGCCGCCCAAGTATCCGCCATCCGCGGTCCAATTTGGTAGACACCATCTCCGCCGGCAGAATAGCCGAGCACATAAACACGATTTGGATTGACACCTTCAAACACCACTAAATTTTCAATCAGACGAGTTAAAAAACGGTCGATGTGTGTTTGGTGCCAAAGATTCCAAGTATTTGTTGGTGCACGCGGGACAAGATATACACCTTCGCTGACCGTATAGAGCCGTTTTTGATTTTCCCACTGCTGATCATTAACTGCGGCCGGAGCGCCGCCCCCGCCATGCAATGAAATATACAGGCTGCGCCCTTTGTTAGGTGCTTCTCCAAACGTCTTGTACCAAAAGGGCATCTTTAAGTCGCCGAGTTTGACGACCTTTGCCGCCATCTCCGCCTTTCGCTCAACCAAAATACGTTTCGAATGTTCAGCTAAAAGTTTTTGCGAAATCTTGGCTGCCTGTGATTCTGACAATCCGTCCGCCGCAATATCGACCGCGCCCACGATCATAAACAACGCTACCCAAAACAGTTTCTGCATCTCGATTTTCCTTAGATTTATTGACTAACCATAAATTCAAACAGAGTCAAAACGCCTGCTTTTTCAAAAAGAACAGACCTGCGTACCGTATTTGTGGCATACCGTACTATGATTTCATACGGTTCAGAAAACTTGACCTTTACATTCAAATGATCGTTCCGATCAAACCGAATATCGTTTGTTTTGCCTTCGAATATCAATTCACCCGTCGCATCCCGAATCTCAATAACGGCCGACAGTCGTGTCCCGTTACCATCGACGGCGCCAAACATCACTCGGCCGAACCCTGGCGACAACTTTTCTTTGAATCGTGTGTATCGATCGGTAACATTTACAGCCCACACCCAATCCTTCTCCGGTGCCCAGCCAATGGGAAAACGTTGTTGCGTGGGACGGTAACTGACCGCGTAAATTGCATGCAATCGGCTATTCCGGTCGGCTTGAGCCGCACGTCCTAGAAACCAACCCCTGTCCAAATCATCACCGGCCGGCTCGCACGCACCGGTAAAATGCCAACCTCCATTCCAAACCTCTACCCAAGAATGATTGCCACTTTTATTGCTCCACATTGGTGTCCCTACGAATCGCGCGGGAATTCCGACGCTGCGACAAGCATCAATCAACATAACGGACAGGCCACTGCATGAGGCGATACCACTTTCAATCGTCTCACTCGGGGACTGATCTGGGCGTTTACGAGCAGTTGAGTATTTTACGTTGGTTATCTTGAATATTTCCTGATTAAGTTTGACTGCAGCCTCTCCCGCAGTCTGGGAATCTTTGACGATAGCGTGGAACCGATCGTAAAAATCTTTCCGCCAAGATTCTCGATTCTCAGTAATATTAGAATACGGGAGGATGTTGTTTAGAAACATTTCTGTCGAGACAGAATCGCCCCATGTCGCTTGTTGCCAAGCTTTATATGCGTACTCGACGTGTTGCAGTAGGAATTTCGCCGATAACGACTCCAGATCAGAAGTAGGCATAAAGGCGACTAGAAACTCCATACCCTCTTGCTGGTTTCGCGGAACTGAACGTAACGCTTTACTTATTTCACTTCGATTATTGCCGGCCTTTTTAAGAGACTGTCTGGCTAGAGCTTCATATTCGCTACCCCAAATATCTCCAACCCCGATCGTGCCGAGATTGAGCAAAAGCGCTAGGTGTATCAATTGTCGTATCATAAAATGTGTTCCCCGTTGCATAGGCCAGATTCTGAGAGTATTGTTCCACGATTTACTCTATTTTGCAATCTAACAGTTCCATTGTGTCGGTAGTCACACGGTATCTGCCATATTTGTTTGCGTTACGTCTTGGTAGACGTGATAATGTATATTCACACTCGTTCAACCCAAAGCGTATCTAATTATGGCCATTCCACTTCCACGGCGCAAATTTCTATCACTATTTTCGTCCGCAGCAATTATATCACTTCCTAGCAACCAATTGCTTTCCGATGATACTGGCCGACCCGCGGTCCAACGCCCTCGTTCAACCGACGGCGACGAACGTTTTGAACCGGATTGGGAGCAACAATTCACGCTAACGGTGGGAAACCACGGCGCAGACATAAATGGGAAATCCGACCGAGCATTGCAGGCCGCTGTGGATTACGTAAAACGAATGGGTGGCGGAACGGTGCAGATCATGCCTGGTGAATTCACTCTTCGTAACTCAGTGTTTTTGCCCTCACGCATAAGAATTAAAGGTAGCGGCGCCGACACGTTGATAACCAAAGGACCTTCCGTTAGCACCAACATCTCCGAGGACTCCGACTGGTATGATCAGGAAATCACACTCGAGGACGCCAAGAGCTTTCAAGTCGGCGACGCGGTCTTCATTCAGGTCCATAATCCAAATCATAACGGTCTTGATACCATCAAACGAACGCTTGTAGCTCGTAACGGAAAACGTTTCAAATTAAACGATGGCCTACGAAAAAACGTTTGGCTCAAAGGGAAACCGACAGCCACGTCGGTCTTCCCGCTCTTTACCAGTGAACGCACTTCGGATGTTATCATCCAGGATCTAGTACTTGACGGAAATCGCGAAAACAATGTCAACATGAATGGTAACTATGGTGGCTGTATTTTCCTACAGGACTGTAATCGATACACCATGAACGGCGTTACCACTCGCAATTACAATGGTGACGGGATCAGCTTTCAAATTTGTCATGACGTAGTTGTTGAAAACTGCTACAGCCACGGCAACCAAGATTTAGGCGTGCACCCTGGATCCGGTTCTCAGCGACCCGTTATCCGCAATAATAAATTACATGACAATGGAATCGGCATTTTTTGGTGCTGGGGTGTGAGGTACGGCCTTGCAGAACGCAATAACATCCAACGCAATCGCAACTTCGGCATTTCAATCGGCCACTGTGACACCGACAATGTGATGCGATTCAACACTGTCGTGGATAGTGGAAAAGTAGGCATCCTATTTCGCGACGATTCTCGCGGAAAAGATTTCTGGGCTAATCGGAACATCATCGAGGAAAACAAAATCATCAATAGTGGCGCGGCCGATGGAATTGGAATATTGATAGAGGGGCGCACTCGGGATACACAAGTCCGAAACAACTCCATTATCGAGAAACGTGGGCCTATGAATCGCACCGCCATCAAAATCCAAGAGAATGTGGGTAACCTAAACTTGGAAAGTAATACGATCGAAGGGTACAACAATAAAATCGTCGACGATCGCAAATAGACAACATCTATGACGTCGAATAGTTCTCAGGTTGCAATAAATGTTTCCCGGCTACCTTTTGCGCTCGGATGCCTTTTGAAGCGTTGCTTTAGGTTTTGCTTGATACGCCTTTACATCTTCAATCAGCAATTCGACAGCCTTATCCAACTGTTTATCAACTCCAGCAGGAAGTTCACCAGGATTTGGCCAGATAATCACATGCGGGCGAGCACCG
The DNA here is from genome assembly GCA_018658605.1 of Planctomycetaceae bacterium. Next base: position 3,506 of record JABHUV010000227.1, read on the forward strand.
TTGAGTTCCATGTCTTCACCAGTGTCGAGGACATACCAACCACGAAATGGAATTCGAATACTACCCGCATCCATAATTGACTTACTGCCGGTGCTAATCACACTTCCAGATGTTGGCACTCCCACAACCTTTCCCCGTCCCAGCCCTTTAATTGCATGACTAAATATCTCGGCGTTACTGTGGCTGTTCTGGTTACACAAAACAATAATCGGTTTGTTCCATGATGCGTATACCATCCGGTCCTGCGGGTACCCCTCACCTCCGCCTCGCGGTTTGGTAATAGCGTGGCGTGGTTGTTTGAGAATTGTCAGTAGGTGGTCGGTAGTCGATCCCCCGCCATTCTCTCGCACATCAATTACAATTCCATCTTTTCCCGCTGCCGCTTCAAATAACTCCCGTTCAAATTTATGAAAACTGGTCATGTCCATCGCACGGATATGGAGATAGGCTAATTTGTCACCAGACAGTTCTTTCACCCGATCTTGATTCAGATCCAACCAACGTCCATATAGTAAACTGCGAATCACGGAATAGGTTGTGGCGCGGATTGAAACAGCAATCGTGGCATCCTCCCGCTTTACATTCAGTAGAATATCTTTTGATAACTTACCGTTCATGACACTGCTCTCATCAATATCAGGATCAACTTCGATGCCATCGATGCTCAATATCACGTCACCCGCCAACAATTGACTTTTTGCCAGAGCGCTAGGGCTGTTTTTGATGACTTCACGCACTTTCCATCCAGGTCCCTTGTGGCTCGTGTCATACAACACTCCTAGGTGCGCTGTTACGTCATCAACCGATAATGCGGGCGGCATGTCGGATTTCCCGCGATAACCAAGATGAGAGCCATTGAGTTCCCCGAGCATCAACGCCATCACACGAGCGAAATTTACGTTAGACTTACAGGCTGACGCCGCATCTTCGTATTTTCTACGTATTCGATCCCAATTGCGGTTATTTAAATTTTCGTCATAGAAATTATCTCGCATCGCTCGCCACCCTTCCAAAAATACTTGTCGGTTGTACTCGCTCCTTAAATACGTTTGACGTGCGCGGAACACATACGATTCACCCCCGCTGCCACTCGCACCACCCCACCCAGGGACTCCACTCTTAAGCCAATACAAGCGATTACCAGCAAGCCGCCAATCGACAATCGTTGCCGTTACTGCTAAGACCAACCTAGGCGTAGTACTGTTGTAGGGACTGATCGCGTAAATACCCTCCTTGCCATCGATTTTTGCACTAAACATCAATGTCTTTGAATCCGGCGACCAAATAAGGCCACTTTCATTCACATCTGGGATTGAAACTCGTCGTAAACGGCGGTGTACATTTACTAAATCTAAAGCTAACACATGTTTTTTAACGGCCTTAACGTCGGCCGACTCTTTAGATTCGCTTGGCGTTTTGCCAACGGTCGTGTCATCTTCCAGTTCGTCCCAAACATTATCTGCATTCGATTTTAAAGCACGTTCTAATGTGACGTCTCTTTTGGTCTGCTCATGCAACGCATCAACAAGTGGAACGTAATAGATATCCACTTCCTTATCAATTCGCCGACCAACGAACGCAATTGACTTGCCGTCTTTGGACCATACCGGTGATACTTCGTTATCCGGATGACGAGAAATATTTATTACATTTTCCGGCTCGTCAACGTTGAGTACAAAGATGTCATAGTTAAAGTTATCATCAGCCGCCGAATAAACCAACCAATGGTCGTCGGGTGCCCAGTCATAGCTAATCCCACTCCAAGTATCGACTATCTTTTTAGGCTTCGATTCTTTTTCTTTTAGGGACAATATCCACAATCCATCCCGCGAACGGGTATACGTAAGATATGTACCCTTGGGACTTATCGATAGAGCCTCTTCCACAACTTCATCATCCGTCACTTTCGTAATTTCGAAGTTATCGTTACGCCACCAGGGTTTTTTGTCATCTGTTCGTTGCGCACGTAGCACGTCAACCTGGCCAGCTATTTGACCAATGTAATACAACGACTTTCCATCTTTAGTAAATACTAAATCTGATTCCCAAGCTGGAGTATTTGTCAACTGAACTGGCTCCTTGAGCAACGTATCCATGACCCAGACATCCCCACCAGAAATAAACGCCATCACTTTTCCACTTGAGCTGTAGGCGATCTGTGTCGCTTTGGTTAAAGTTCGCTCAATCCTATCCTGCAGGAATAGGTCGCCATCATACTCAAGTTCAACAATCTCGGGTGGCTTATTTTTCGTCGGGTCAAATCGGTACAAATCAAATAAACGACGGAAGACCATGGTTTGACCGTCAGCCGATAGCGCTGGTGCGACAACTCCATCACCCTCAAAGTTTGTAAGCTGTTTTCGTTTTTTAGATTTAAGCCGGTAGATCCAAATGTTACGAGTTCCACCAGCTTCGGAAACAAAATAGAAGGATTCACCATCCGGCGCCCATACCGGATAGCGACAATCGTCGAAATCGTCTCCGACCAGTCGTTCATAGCCTTCCGTTCCTAATCGTTTCAACCAAATCTGAGATGATTTGCTTCCAGTGTATCCCTTTCTCGACCAAGTCATTCCTTCACGTGTAAAGAGCACGGCTTTTCCGGCCGGTGATAACGAAGCCATAGCGCCATAAGCGTCGAACATAAGTTTTTCACCACTTTGGGGGGTCGTTGCTGAAATACTAAAATATCTCGTGTCCCATCTGAACCAGTGGTCGCGTCGTCCTGTCACAAACAACGATTGATTGTCCCCGGTAAACCCTATCGGACGTGTACCCTCACTGTGGAACGTGAGTTGGGTAGGTTGGCCACCATCAATGGACATTGTGTATGTCTGCGCTGCCCCAGTGCGATTACTGGTGAAGGCAATCGACGTTCCATCACTCGAAACGCACGGGTACCCTTCCTCAGCAGGATGCGCCGTCAAACGGGTAATACGCCCCCCGCTTGTCGCCCCACTCCACACATCTCCTCGCCAAGAAAACACCACTCTCTCACCATCTGGTGTAAGATTGATTCCTGAAATGAGGCTAACTTTTTCCCCGTTGGCACAATCCGCTAAAACCAGTAACACAATTAGGCCGTAGACGCATTTTTTGATCTTATTCATCAAGTGGAATTTCCTGAAGTAGAATATAATAAGCTGCTATTCGTCTCAGCATAATTAATGAAATAAGTGACTCAAGTCCTTAAATAAATTTACTGCGGTGAACCAATAACCTTGTCAATAGTTCCAAGTCGAACCCCGTTGTCCTATATTTAAAGAATACCCCTCAAAATGATATAATTGATGACTTTTAACACTATTATTACCTTTATACACACCCTCTTTTACTTCACTTTTATGTGCTGCGCGACAGCACCCTCTTTCGGCCAGGAAGTGGGCGGTAATCAACCTACCCAACAAACACCGAATTCAGAGATCCATTGGTACAAACCACTAGCGGGCGGGCCACTCAAAATATTGGTCATATTGCCAGAGGAAAATGTTAAGGAGGTTGATGAACTGGCTAAACGACTCGATATGATCGTGAGCGTGATTAGCACAGGTGCACGTCATAGTTGGAAAAACACACCCGCGAAAACTATCCAAACTGGACCTCCACCAGACAAGCATCTAGCGTTAACTAATCAAATCGATTGCATCCTGATTGGTAAGGTTGCTTGGGACGTCATACCTAAACTAGCACGTGAACTCATTCTCAAACACGTCGAACGGGGAAGTGGCTTGGTTTACGTCAGTCCTTCCCTGCACGATCCTTCCATCCCAAAAACAGATCGAACGATCGCCGACTTTGATAATCTTTTCTGCGGACCAGACAAACTTGGCCTATACCGCACCGTCTATTCCCGTACTGCCTACGCATTCAGTCAACTTGTCTACTATCGGGACCGCTTAGTTACGTCCGATCTTCCTGCCTTACCACGCAAGCTCTATCGTCAATCACCTTTTTATCTGTCGTCGCAAGAAATTGGAAAAGGGCGAGTTGTGGCTTTAGATTATGATGATACCGACATTACCAACATCGGCATTCCAGCCTTAATTCCGTTTGTGGATAACAGCCACTACAATGCCCTTACAGAACAAGTGGTTCCTGCAAGGCGAGATTTATGGTTCTTCGGCCTAACGATGGCGATCCTTCACTCTAGTAACAGGTTCTCCAATTCGCAGGTTTCATTTCTTATTAAAAGCGTAGTCCCAACACCACTAGTTGACCGAAATCTCGTAACACCACGGCATTTAATGGAAATGCACCCTCGACAATTCTATCGTTATCGTTTGACCGATGCGGAGTACTATGTCGTGCCACCACGGGCGGATCAGGCGTTGAAGGCTTTTAAATATCGAATACGTTCGGCGTTCAATCAAACCATCATTTCGGAAACGATCGAGATCGCCGGCCAAGACAAAATCGCCTTTAAGCTACCCATGCTAGAACAAGGGCATTATTTGTTGGATGGATTCTACCTTGATAAAGATGGAAAAGTTATAAATTGCGGCAACACTTCGATCCAAGTCGTGAGCGTAAGCAAGATTCGCGAGTGCGCGGTTTCGCTGGGAAATCTTCGGAATAACGGACTGGCTCAGTGCGAACTGATCTTATCGCAACAGCTTACCGACACCCAGTATATTAAGATTAAAATCACCAATATTGGCGGTGGAGAGTTGCAAACCGTTCCATTTTTAGCCGATGCGTTTTCTCGGCGATTCGCGTTCTCGTTAGTCACGTCTAAACTTCCGGCTAAACCGTTTGTGTTGCAGTGTACAATTCTTGATGAAGATGGCGTGGTTGTTGCGCATCGCCAATTCATCGATCCAACTTTACTCAAGTAATTCCCACCGCCCTTTCAACTTTCTCATCGGTATACTGTGTTTTTCGATACATTTTGAATTCGAATCCAACCTGTCATAAGTAATAACACTTCGTGGATTTGGTATACTTAAAGCCATTCAACATGTCATGATTCTCCGGAAGTAATGCCCATGCGCGATGTTTTACTTGTGTTTTTTTATCTACTCTCGACCTCACTGCCTGGCGCTGAAAAGCCGCTGTCCCCAAACTGTGACATCCTAATTCAAAATGGTCGTATTATTGACGGTTCCGGCAATCCCTGGTTCCTATCCGACGTCGCAATCAAGAATGGTCGCATCACCGCAATTGGAAAAGGTTTACCTCATCTCGCTAAGCTGTCGGTAGACGCGAAAGGTTTAATCGTATCCCCTGGTTTTATTGATATACATTCGCACTCTGATACCAACATCCTCAAAGATGGTCTAGCTCAAAGTAAAATCCGACAGGGCGTCACGACCGAAATACTTGGGGAAGGGGGCTCCGCAGCGCCGTCTACGGGCGCTCGCACTCCACGCAGCATAAATATTGATGGAAAGATCCACCACTGGAGCTCGTTCACGGAATATTTCGACCTAATCGACAAACAGACAATTTCCGTCAACATTGCAAGTTATGTGGGTCTTAGTACTGTTTGGGAATGCATTATGGGCAATTCCTTTGCACGACCTAGCGAATCGCAATTCAGCAAAATGGAACAACTTATCATAACGGCGATGCAACACGGCGCATTGGGCCTTTCGTCCCAAGTAATGATGCCGCCCGGATCTCTCGCCACGACGGATGACTTGGTTCGACTGGCTACCGTAGTGGCCCCCTACGGCGGAATCTATTCAACGCATATACGAAACGAGGGACTGGGAGTGTTCACCTCGGTTAAAGAAGCGATAGCCGTCGGAGAACGCGCACGGGTCCCCGTCGATATCATCCATATCAAGATCGCAGACGAATCGAATTGGGGCAGGATGAATGAAGTAGTTCAGTTAATTGAGGACGCCCGCCTCAGGGGAGTTGACGTACAGGCGAACGTCTACCCCTACACACGGGGCAATAATAACTTAATCAGTATCATACCGCCGTGGGCGCACGAAGGAGGGACTAAACGCTTACTTGAACGACTCGAAACCCCTGCGGATCGAAAACGGATACATCACGACATCATTAATGGTGTTAACGATTGGTACAACCATTATACGGCAGTGGGCGGTGACTGGAGTCGTATGTTAATTAGTGGTAACCACCAATTCCGAGGTCTGACAATGGACCGCGTGTTTATGCTCCGAGGAGATCCTAAAGACAAAGTTGATGACCTACTTTCCATACTTCAGGAAAATGGAGGTGGGATTTCCACCGTATTTGCCCACCATACGGAGAAAGATATGAACTACGTTCTTCAGAAACCATGGTGCAGCATTGGTTCAGACGGCTCCGCCTACGCAATCGAAGGTCCGCTGCGAGTAGGGAATCCTCACCCTAGGAACTTTGGTACGTTTCCACGCGTTCTGGGAAAATATGTTCGGCAACAAAAACTTCTTTCACTTGAGGATGCTATACGAAAGATGACGTCGCTTAATGCAAACAAGGTTGGTTTACTTGATCGAGGGTTGATTAAAATAGGTTTTGCCGCGGATCTCGCAATCTTTAATGCGGAGACGGTTATCGATCAGTCAACCTACACGGCGCCTTTCGCTTATCCTTCGGGCATACGCTACGTAATTGTAAACGGACAACTTACCATAAAGAATGGTGAGCACACGGGCGTCCGCGCTGGCAGATCGTTGCGAAAACTTGTGCCATCAATATCTCGCTAAACCTCACCCCGACAGCAGGCAGAGTTCATCGATCAACCTGTACTGGCGGGCCCGCCGCTTTGCCCGGCACACGGGGATCGTGGACTCCCGTTAATAAACCCGTTGTCGGATCGCGATAGATCATTTGCGTCGTACCTGTGGAACCGCCAATGACAACAGGATGTCCCATATTTCGAAGTGATTCGGCAACGGCTCCATCGGTCCCCGCTTCCAAATATAGCTTGTCTGGCGACCACTGATGGTGAAACCGCTTCATCGCAATTGCTTCACCGGGGCTCATGTCTAAATCCAAGACACGAATTGCACCCAACAACGCATTGGTAATGATTCGTGGGCCACCGGCGGCGCCGATCGTCATAACAGGAACACCCTCTTGCAGGATAATAGTTGGACTCATACTCGATAACGGCCGTTTGAACGCTACCACTTCGTTAGCCTCGGAGCCGAGCAAGCCGAATGCATTTGCAACGCCCGGCGCAATCGAAAAGTCGTCCATCTCGTTGTTTAAAATGACGCCTGTACCCGGAACAATGACTTTCGAACCAAATGATGTATTAACTGTTGCGGTGATCGCTACCCAATAACCTTCCGCATCTACCGCTGTGATGTGAGTTGTGTGTCGGTCGAATATTTTTGTATCAGCTAGGGGTGGCGTCCCGTGTGACAAGACCGTCTTAGCTGCTCGCAAATCAATTTCCGTGCTCAAGCTCCTTGCATAAACCTTGGACACCAAACCAAGTGGGACTTTAGCGTGTGCCGGATCTCCTAACCAATAAGCCCGATCGGCAAACGCTAGTTTCATGGATTCCGTGACCACGTGCTTAAAAATTATTGGGCTTTGAGTATATATGGCCTCAAGGTCATAGTTTTCCAAAATATTCAACATCTGCGCAACGTGCACGCCACCAGAACTCGGCGGCGGAAATCCAACGAGGGTATAGTCACGATATGTCGAAGTAACGGGGGTCCGCGAGACGGCTCGGTATCGACGAAAATCACGCATATTCAGAATCCCTCCGTTTTGTTCCATCCACTGGCTGATCAACATAGCGGTCGGTCCGCGGTAAAAATACTTCGCACCTAACGTCTGAATTCCTTTGAGAGTTTTCGATAAATCGGCCTGAACGAATTTCGTTCCTGCCTGCCGTGGTTCGCCGGAGCTATCAAATAGAACGTTATGCGAACCTGGAAACTGTGCCAACGCAGTACGCTTAGAACGGATTCTCTCAGCGTATTTTTCAGGTATCGTGAACCCGTTGGCCGCATAGTGAATCGCATCGCCGAGTAAGTCTTTCCAAGCCTTGCGCCCCGCGACCCGCCATGCCATTTCATAAGCCGCAACCGCGCCCGGTACCCCCGAGGCAAGCGGCCCAGTTTCAGATGCGCCGGGGATTGCCTTACCATCCTTTAGGAACATATCAGGGGTCGCTGCACCAGGTGCAGCCTCGCGCCCGTCAATGGCAAACAACCTACCATCCGGCGTGCGAATCAGGATGAAACAGCCTCCGCCAATTCCTGAGTTGTACCCGTCGACTACCGCCAGCGTATAGGCGGCGGTGATAGCAGCATCAACTGCATTTCCACCGTCCTGCAGGACACGCACCGCGGCGTCAGTAGCCTCAGGACGCACTGTCGCAACCATTGCTAAATGACTCGTAGAAACGTTTGGTTGACTAAACAAACTGGGAGTTAGGGCGATACATGTTACAAACATGACCACCATTGCGCAATTAATCTTATTCATCTGCATTTCCCCAAATACCCGACGATAAATTATTATTGAAACCTACACTAAAGTATCTCTACATATCACCCCACCAAGGGCTACCGGATTGACTTTATAGTATTCATTGTTTGAAACGAATCACCCCCTATTTTCGGGTAAACTAAACGCAACCCGTATAAATTCCTTATAAATCGCCAACTATTTTTTAACTTCAATTGCTAATACGTAGCCAAAACATGCGCGATACTGCGTAGTTTACGTAGTATCTACCGATAAATGACCGCCAATGCAAAAGGCATATTCTCAACTTAACCGAAAGCACTCGCCGATAGTCCTAGCAACAAAAGGCATAACTGATTTTTCACGGAGAATTTTATCATGGACGGTAAATCATTGATTAGAAGTGTTAAGGGTTGGGTCAAAGAGCTGACAGAAATAGGAGTTCTGCTTATAGCTTTGAGCGTCGTATTAGCATTGCTACTGGGCGATAACGTTCCCTTCCTTAGCGGAGCCGGTGATGTTGTAAACAATATCACCGCGATGATCGGCAGCCTTGGGGAACAAGGAATAGTCGGACTGATTGCGTTGGGCGTGGTTCTTTACATCTTTAATCGTAAAGAAAGAACTGCGTAAGGCTTCAAAGAGCTTATCAAAAACGGCCAGCCCACGAACACGTTCGGGACTGGTCGTTTTTTTATTGGTTTCTGCCAATTCACCAGTCGTTTATTACATTCACCGACGCCCATATGCCTTTGTCGTTATCATAATTCAACACTTTCCGTCTGCTTGTAAACCCATTGTAAAATATGCAATAATACCGTTTCACCATATATCACTCATAACAGGTTGGAACAAATGCAGATCTCCATAAAAACAACAACATTGATTTTAACATTTATTCTTTCTTTGACGTTGTCAGTCCAGGCCGTCGATCCGGTGCGGATGGGTTCTGGCTACATGACCTTTGACACGGTTCCTGGTTGGGGATTACGCCCAGATGGATCCTCCGCTTTGGGCGCCACGCATGGGGGAGTCGTCGTTGACAAATCGGGTAATGTCTATACTAGCGCCAATAAGGGCGTCGTCGTTTTCTCAGCGGACGGAAAAGTGATAATGGAATATTTGGGGGACAAATACTCCAATATTCATGACATGGAAATTCGAACCGAAGGTGATCACGAGTTCATTTATGGTGCCCGCAACGCTAATGCCGAAGGAATCAAGTTTAACGCTCACAGTGGCGAAATCGTGTTGAATCTCCCCTTCCCAAAAGAATCCGGTCTGGACCTCAAAAGGTTCAGTCCCACAGCAATCACAGTAACTGACAATGGTGACATTTTCTTGTCAGATGGATATGCAAGTAACCATATCTTTAAGTTTGACCAAACCGGTAAGTACCTGATGCACTTCGGTCAAAAAGGTAATGAACTCAAGCAATTTAATACCGCCCATGGGATGACACTCGATACTCGTTACGACCCACCACGACTATTGGTTTGCGATCGAAATCATACACCTAAGGGGCGATTGGTACATTACAGCCTTGAAGGAGAATTCATTTCCGTCGTCATTACGGGCCTAGGGATGCCGACGTCAGCGTCAGTCCAAGGCGAATTCGTATCTGTACCTGACTTACACGGACGTGTTGTTATATTGGATAAAAGCAATACTATCATCTCGGTTCTTGGTCATAACATTGACCGGGGAGCCGGTCGCAATTTCAACGTCCCCCAAGACAAGTGGGTTGAGGGCGTATTCAGTGGAACACATGGTTCCTATTGGGATGCTGACGGCAACTTGTATGTCCAGGACTGGAACGTTGCCGGTCGACTTATTAAACTCGTGCGTGTTAAATGATACGGTCTTTTTTGATTTTGCAAATTGTTCTGCTCGCATCCCTTGGCTTAGCAACGGGCGCGTTGACAGCGAAACAACTTGAATACAAGTCGCTAAAAAACATTGCCTACCGGGATAAAGTTCGCGCGTCCTCTTATGCCTCCGAACGGTGTCGATTAGATGTCTATTATCCGGCCAACACAAATCACTACGCTACCGTTGTTTGGTTCCACGGTGGTGGTCTCAAGAATGGAAACCGTTCTATACCCGACGGCTTAATGAATAACGGACTGGGCATCGTCGCAGTCGGTTATCGCTTAAGTCCGAAGGTTAAAGTCGCGACTATACTCGACGATGCGGCAGCCGCCGTCGCGTGGACTTTCAATAATATCAGGAAATTTGGTGGTGCGAAATCATTGATTTTTATCAGTGGCCACTCTGCCGGAGGGTACATAACCAGCATGCTGGGTCTGGATACAAATTTATTGAAGGCCCACAATATCGATTCAAATTCTATAGCTGGCCTCATCCCTTATAGCGGCCATGCAATTACCCATTTTACGGCCCGCGCCGAACAAGGAATTGGAGATAAACAACCTATTATTGACAAATGGGCTCCATTGTTTCACGTAAAAAAACATTGCCCCCCGATGTTGCTGATCACCGGAGATCGCGACCTTGAACTTTTGGGGCGATACGAGGAGAACGCCTACCTCTGGCGCATGATGAAAGTAGCGGGTAACACCACCACCTATTTAAAAGAGATAAAAGGACGAAACCACGGTCAGATGGTAAAGCCAGCGCATCCTTATCTTGTTGAATTTATAGCGCGACGGGTAACTGAAATTCAGACTACCTCCCGATAGCAGTAAAGTGATTACTGTTTCAATGCGCTTGAAGGATTCACTTGCGACCAACTACAATGAAATTTGTAACGGACACAAGCTGCGGCCTCAATGTCGCGAATGTGTAGGTTGAATCAATTCATATATTTTCCGGTGGGAGATTACACATGTTTCGATACAATTGGATATCACGAAAATGGGTATTGCTCGTCTTATCGCTGAGTATCTGCGTAGGCCACGAGACTTTGAAATCTAGTGAAACAGCCAATAGGGTCAAACCACCTAACATCGTCCTGATTCTGGTAGATGATCTTGGTTGGATGGACCTCTCATGTCAAGGCAGCGATTACTTCCGCACGCCAAATATTGATCGGCTTGCAACGCAAGGAATGCGGTTTACCGACGCCTATGCCGCTTGTGCCGTTTGCAGCCCTACACGAGCCGCTGTAATGACCGGACGCTGGCCTGGGCGAGTCGGCGTTACCGATTGGATACGAGCCAGATTCCAACGCGGAAATCAGCCAACTCCGGACAAGACTAGAACGGAATACGTAGGTGGAAATAATCGAAAACTTCTCTGTCCGCCTAACCCATATTGGATGGAACACGAGGAAGTAACCATTGCGGAACTATTAAAGCCTAAAGGGTACGTATCTTGCCACATTGGTAAGTGGCACCTCGGGGATCCTGCATGGTATCCTCGACGTCAGGGATTCGATCTCAACATTGCCGGGTGTGATATTGGACAGCCACCTTCTTATTTTGACCCATATATCCACCCCCGCTATAACTTTGATAAACAAATGATGTCGCGGAAGAACGGAGAGTTTTTGACCCATCGCGAAGGTCACGAAGCAAAACAATTTATCGAGCAAAATCGATCTAAACCCTTTTTTCTCTCCTACTGCCCGTATGCTGTACACACCCCAATTCAGGCAATTGAGGAAGTTGCTGCTAAGTATATTCGGCCTGACAAGAGTTCGAACAATGCCAAATACGCCGCCATGGTCGAGAGCGTAGATGATGCGGTTGGGATGATTATGGATACCCTCAAGGAGACCGAAGTTGCCGAAAACACTTTGGTTATCTTCACATCCGATAATGGAGGATTGAAAGGGCCGACGGACAATAGTCCATTGAGATCGGGCAAGGGCTACGCTTACGAGGGCGGCATCCGCGTTCCTTTGATCGTTCGCTGGCCCGGAAAGATTACTCCGGGTAATATAAGTAATGAACCCGTAAGTAGCGTGGATTTTCTGCCGTCTATCAGCGAGGCTGCCGGTTGCAAAATTCCAGACAAACTGCAAATTGATGGAACGTCGTTAGTGAGCCTATGGAATTCTGATAGGAATCAGTCACTCAATCGCGATGCTCTTTACTGGCATTTTCCGCATTATCGCCATTCCCCCGGTCCCTATTCGATCATTCGATCTGGCAATTGGAAACTAATTAAATGGTACGAAGGTGGTTTCGAACTCTACAATCTAAAATCCGATCTATCAGAAAAAAACGATCTAGCAGCAAGCATGGCGTCTAAGGTAAAAGAACTTAACCGCCAGCTCACGTCAGAGCTCTCGCGAATTGGTGCGAAAATACCCAAACCAAATCCCAATTACGTCAGTAAATCCAAATAGATCGTTTTTCAGTATTTTTGGGTCTGTTGCTATGAAACAATTAATCTGTCTTAACATATTAAGTTTCTGTTTGGCAATTTTGGCAGTTTCTGCAACCTTGCTCGGTGGGGTAGTATTGGCGTTTGACAAATCGTTGTGGCCTTTAGATGGACAGGTACTCTATATCGGCCAACTTGCTCATGTATTTGTGATTCCCGCCAGCATGGTAACTTGCATCCAGGGATACAGGGCAAACCCTAGGCCGCACTTGGCATGGCTGATTTTACAGGGCATTATATTCGGTTTGGGTTTAAGTGCCTTAATCTGGGTGTATCCGGGAATGTTCAGTTACGGCTGGTGGCCCTCATGAGATGCTTCCTGACGTAATGCCGAATTCGAGGCTAACTGAACTAATCGCAATTTCTATTCATAGTCACCGAAACCGCTGTCACCGACATTTACGCCAGCTAAAGTGGCTGATTACAGAGTCTCTGGCCAGCGGTATCGCCGGCCCTGTCCCCCCCACCGAGTTACAGGGCCGAGACATCTTGCCCTTTCTCGCCCATAACGGTTTCACCATCGAGCCTGTACACCTGAGCGGGCAGGGACTATAAACTTATTAGAGATATAACTGGCCATGGGCCCCGAAAGTCAACTTAACGCCGTCAATATCGATCTCATGTTCGGGAGAAAGCGGGACCATTTCATCGCTGGCCAAAGAATGCCCGTCAACCGATACCTCCCAAGCCCCTGCTAATCTGTTCAGCCAAAAACTACGGTTAATATATAGCAATCGCGCTGCAATTTTGGGTAACCCCTGTACTACGATTGCGCATTTAGAATCGGATGACCCAATCATGGCTTGTTGGCATATTACAACATACTGTTCTTCCTTAAGATTGTTTTCTCTTTCTATGCGGATGGCGTCCAATCTCAGTGTGTTTCCAACTGACCATATTTTTCCCCACCTTAAATGACTCGCATTTGCAAAGCTTGTTAAACGACGACGTTCCTTACGATAGACTGCGGAATGTTGTTCCGACACAAATGGCACTAATTGCAATTTGAGTTGTTTTGAAGACAGCAACGGTCCTAAGGCTAATTCCGTTTCGGCGTGAAATGCCTCCGGCTTTAAGGTGAAACTTTCTTTGACTGGTTCAAAGTTTATTTCGATACCAGATGAACTTTTATCCTGAAACTCGATCCCCTCTTCAAGAATTGTTGCCACGCAATGTAGACGCGATAGATTGCGGGATTTTGCATCGTTGTCATCGCTGCGAGGTAAGAATCGCACAACAATATCTCGTTCCCGACTTCGCCCTAACCCAATTCGGTGTTGTGACAATAAAATAACATTACCACCGTCTGGCAACCTCAAACACGCTTTCTGTATATGAACCCGTTCGGTTATCTCTGTTGACTGCCAAAGTTGATTTCCCTCAACCGTCGATGCCACCTGCAGCGTGTACGCCTGCGTAATCCCGTCATCTGCTGCGTCATCAACCTCATCGTCCGTCTCACCGGTTTGCCCTTGCAGTATATTGATCAAACCACTTCCCGAACCTTTTAGCTTGACTTTGGAAAACCTATTTAAGTTTAGTCCTTGTAGATTTACTATTGATTTGTCGTCGCTATCAATTTCGAGTACGCGTTCAGCAGCATCAGCTTTAGGTATCGTCAGTCGAATATCGCAGTAGAGTCGCTGTGGTAGCAGTGGATCAGCTAGGTCCGCAAATTCCAACTCAAGCTTCATATTGTAGATTCCGGCAACGCAATCCGTTCCGCCGGTTCTCAAGTAAAAGGGAAACCGAAACATCCAATGTCCTTCAGAATTGCGAATTGGGACAGGCTCAGTATCCGACGCCATAAAATCGAGATGGTCATCAAGAGTAAACTTAACATCCAGTTCCGCGTCGGAATAATCCTCACCGCAGACCAATAAGAACTCGGGGGAACAACGCTCGCCTATCTCGGGTGCAAGCCCCCAGCTCGCAATAAGACTGGGTAGACGCTGCGCAAGCGCAAATTTACCCCTTATTCCCCTTGCGATATATTCAATATCAGCATTAGAGAGTCCTGGGTCAGGGTCACGATCGATGATAGTTGAAACAATCTCAGCGGTTGACTCATTTCCAGAGAACCCAGATGACAACTTAACGGCTATATCGTCGAGATTAGACACGGATAATTTTTAACCACAACAAAATCAAAACGGAAACAGAAGACGAAACGGTATTATGGTGCAGATGGAGGCGGTGGTGGCGGAACTATTCCGCCAAACATAATAGAAAGTTCCGGGCAATCACCAGCACGCGTCCACTGATTTGCCCCCGCTTTTTGTACCTGACAGTCAGCGGTTACGGTGCCATTTTTCGCAAACTCAATAAACTGTTCGTGCTGGTAGGGTCCATGTGTTTGTCCATCACGGGCAAGAAACCATGTGGCTGTTCCAACCGCAACTGCGGGCGGCGGGGCGGGGATCGCATTTGAGGTGTTGGCCTGACTATCATTGCCTGTAATCGAGCTGATGACGTCCTTTTGCACCTGCATCGCGTCCTTTAATGCCTCAGCGACCGCCGCTGACTTATCTTCAGCTGCCTGTGCAAGTTGTTCGCTAGCGTCCTGCTTGGCTTGTATGACCGCTTCACTTGTTTTCATGTTGGCCAACAATCGGGCGTTTTCGGTATCCGCAAGTGCAACCAATGTCTCGGTCGAACTGCCTTTAAGTGATGCAATCTTATCAAGTTGACGTTGACTTGATTTGTCAAGTTTGAGTTCTTCCAGTTCTGATCGCAATCTGGCTTCATCCGCAAGGAACTTTGCATTCATTTCCTGTACCGCTTTGAGGCGATCCATTTGGCTAACAGATTCCTGATCCTCGATTTCCAACTCCCACTCTTTGCGCCGCTGTTCGCGAATCAACTTGGAATTTTCCAATTGGTTCTGCAGCTCATCTTCAATTAGCGCAACTCGCGAGTCCCGTTCAATCACTCCGACCGCAATCTCTGTCTCAACGTCTTGTAACTGGCGTTCATGAAGTACCTGCGCCCACGATTCATCTCTCTTTACGTCCTGTTTATCTCGCCACAAACCCCAGTCCTCACGTTGTTTTTCGCGATTTGCGGCGCGATCCGTCTTTCGTAGTTCCAGCATCTGAATCATGGCAGCGGAATCTTTGGTATGACTAACGCCTGCTAATTCTATTTCGCGATTTAGAGCGGTCAGATCTGTTTGATATTCGAATTCTGCGTTTAGCGACTCCAATTCAAATTCGCGTTTTCCGTCGAGTAATCCAATCATATGAGCACGCAGGGATTCGCGGTCAGATTTTCGGTTGTCGAACTCAAAGGTGAGTTCCTCAACATCTTCTTGGCGAATCAATGCGTCTTTGTCCACCTCCGCTATAAACTCCGCATATTCTTCCTTCGTTTCAATCTTGTCAATTGCACCGGAAAGATGTTGATCGCGAAGTTCGCTGTTGACCTTAAGGCGGCGAAGATTATCCTGAATATGCTGTTCACCCAACCAGATTTCGCCTCTTTTCTCATGTAGGGAATCCAACGCCTGATGGCTTATATCCAAGGTTTCAGTTTCAATAAAAGCCATCCCATAACGCTTTAATCGAACAGCAAGTTGCTCCGAAATGGTCGCTGATAAAGATTCTGCCACTTGCCCGCTTTGCAATTCCTCGGGCGTGCGCAATCGAATGGCTTGCTTTGCCGCCTGAGTAATTAACGGTAACATGTCAGAACGGATATTCTCGAATGATATTTCATCTTTGGCACCCATGTAATTAGCGAGAAAGTATGCCACATTGCTAATCTGAATACTTACGCGTATCCTTGCGTCAATCAGCAAGCCTTCCCGTGTAGGGATATCGGCGAGATCAATATCAATGTGCTGTACTTCACCGCGAGTTAGAATGACAGTTGCCTGTTTTATTTTCCAAAACTTCAAACAATCTAAAACGCCCTGCATCGTATGCTGACCAGGTGGTAAATGCCCGACTTGCTGACCTTCTTCAACGAAGTAGGCAATCGTGCCCGGCTCAATAACGATGGATTCAACTCCAGCCTCTTTAGCAAGCCAGCGAAAAAACCCTTTGGGTTCAAACACGTTATTGAGATTCGGTAACGTAACCCGACTTGCGAATACATTATCCGGAGTCACCCAACGACTATTCTGAATATCAACCATCTAAAACACTCCGTCTTGTTGATTTGTTAAATTCGCTCACGCAAATTCGACGCTTAACGCCTTGTGTTTATTTTACTGTAGAAACGATCATCTCGACCGTCATAAATTAATACTTATCGGTGAATTTGTTCCGATAAATTCAAGTTGCTAAAATTCCTTCGTGATCTGGAAGGGTAGGTGAGTATTGTTGATAAACTAGAAAGCCAGCAAGCGTTCATACTATCCACAGAGTAACCTGAATAATGAATGTAGGGAGGTCAATATTGGGAGGGAAGTACAGTAATAGGCACCAACTGCGGAACTAATCCAACTCACGAACTAACCGAAACCCGGCGAAATAGAGGTTGCGGTTATCAGCAACGCCCTTATTGCGGCAAGCGGACCGAGAGTCACTCGCGTTATCAAGCCACGACCCTCCCCGCAAAACACGCTCAGTACCCCGCGACGGGCCACGTGGATCCTGTTCGGGTGATTGCTTATAGTAATCCCGTTCATATACATCTTGACACCATTCGTACACATTTCCGTGCATATCGTACAGCCCAAACGCGTTGGAGTTTTTCAGTCCAACTTGATGTGCATACATCTCATCAATATCCCACGCGTTTACATCGTACCAAGCGTATTCACCAACTATCTTTTCATCATCGCCAAATATCCAACGTGTTTCTGTTCCCGCCCGGCAGGCATATTCCCACTCCGCTTCTGTTGGTAAACGATACGTCTTGTCAACTTTGAGGCTAAGTTTGTTGCAAAACGCAACAGCTTCACTCCAACCTACGTACGTCGCTGCGTAGTTGGGTCCTTCTTTGACATAGGATTTTCCTTTCCACGGTTCTGTGCCCATCAATGCCTTCCACTGCCCTTGAGTCACTTCGGTCGTTTGTATGGAAAACGACTTAACAATTGTCACCTTGTGTTGGGTTTCATCATCTCCTCTACCAATCTCATCCGATGATGATCCCATCATAAAGGTACCAGCAGGGATCTCGTTAAACGACATGCCGAGCGCGTTGGTTATCAGATCAGCGGAAGGAATTGTAGTGTTTTCTGTATCCGCCATCATAGCAGCCTGTTCCCTTGCCGCCTGTTCCCTTGCCGCCTGTTCCCTTGCCGCCTGTCCTTTCGCAGTCGGTTCTCTCGCAACCTGTTCTCTCGCAACCTTCTCTGCTGCTAACTTTAATCGCAATCCCTCCGAATTCGAGGGGTTTAAATCAAGCACCGTTTTCCAATCCCCCTTGGCTAATGCAGAGGATATCTTCTCAGCCCTTTCGGCGACAGCACTTTTAGCAACAGCTTCTTGTACAGCTGCTTCCCTCATCCTTAATCCCTCTGGATTATAGGGATCCAACTGTAATACCGTTTCCCAGTCCCGGTTTCTAATCGCGGTTTCAACAGCCTTCGTGTCATGATTCACTTTGATGACCACGCCAGTGATTAATATCGCCACAACGCCCGACGCTAAGATCAAAATAAAGACTACATTTTTCTTGCGAGCACGTGCGGACGCTTTAACTTTAATTTCGTCAAGCATCTGTTGGAATTCAGGATCCCGAATATCAAATTTCGCGACTTCACTAAGGTAATTACTGATATTCCTAATCGTCGTCTTATATTTTTTTTTGGACAAATCTACTGATACTGTGCTTAACACGTCCTGACGCAACGCCAACATTTTTGTTGCAAGTTGGCGAAGTTCAGTCGTTGTGGAAGTCTGATATTCCTTGGCAATAGAACCAAGAAGTTCAACCGCCTCATCGTACTGCAACTGTTTCACAAGTCTTTGGGCTGCTGAGACAATGTTTTGATTGCGCACCTCCATCTGAACTTCGTGATCGATGAGATCCTGTTTCAACTTCACTAAATCTTCTTGATCTGCCTTTAGGGCCAGGCACCCTTGGACGTCAGGTAATAAATCTTTAAGCTGGTTCCCTTTAACCGCTGCTGCAATTTTGTCGCGCAGACTGTTAAACTCACTAAGTAAATGGCTCGCCTTGGCTTTTAGATTTTCCAACTGTTCGTTGGAAACTTCTGCTGCAACCGTGTCAAGAGTAGCTAACGCTTCTGCGTACTGCTGGCCCTCAAGTTGTTGTGTGGCCTTGTTGAACGCGGCATCTCGTTCTTGCAGCAGATCACTATCTCGTTTTTCGAGTTGCTCTCTAAGATCCTGGATTGCCGGGCGAATTGGATTGAGAAATAAAAGTTCATTGACAATTGGTAAGAGCCCCGTAATTTCCTGTTTGATCACCCGCTCGCGAACAATACCTTCAAGCTCCTTAAGACGCGACTGCTTTATGGTAAGCTGCTCGATTAATTGCTCTGCTGTACCTTCGCCGCCACTGACCGTTGTCTGCATCAGTGATTCAGCGATTTTTGCGAGAGTCTGCAAACCAGCGTCATAGTCACAGGCCTGTTCATGAACCAGTGCCTCCCGCAGCAATTCCCCTAAGCGATCATGTTCCGATGTTCTTGTTGACTCGAGCCTTGCTAAGAATTCTTCGTGCCACGCCGCAAACTGCTGCAATCGCAGATCGTTTTGCAAACCAATTACGTTGGCGGCTTTCAGGGCGTCATCAAACATTAACTCGTTGAGGAATCCTTCGGCGTCATCATGATTCCTCTGAAGAACTACTTTGGCTTTTTCTATAAGAGAATCTTGTTGCGCACCACAACTATCACAGACGCCTTCCCACATTGCCATGACGGTCTTACATCTGAGGCAATCAACCTCAAGGGAAACGGCGCAATCAGCATTGCGGCAAAACTTCCGATCCGGAGGGTTTGGTGTTCCACAAAGGGGGCATTCCCCTTCGCCTAAGTCTCTCGATGTATTCAGACCAGCGGACGCTGCCTGCTGTACTGCTTCCTTCATTTCAACAGCCGACTGAAATCGATCAACCATTGACTCCTCAAGTCCTTTTCCCAATGCCTCCTGTAGTCGCGTCGGAACATCCGAAAACCTAATAATTTTCGGACTTTTGCCCGTCAACATTTGATAGAGCGTCGCTGCCATACTCCAGAGATCGCTGCGGTGGTCGGTCAGCTTGGCTGCCCTCCGTTGCTCAGGTGGCATGAAGTCCAGCGTCCCGAGCACGGCCCCTTCCATCGTCATGCCTGTATTGGCAGTATCATCCTTAGCCAAACCAAAATCTGTGAGCTTGGGTACACCATCTTCGGTCATTAAGATATTGGCTGGTTTAATATCACGGTGAATGATCCCGGAAGCATGAGCCTTAGCCAGGCCATCACACAATTGACCGAAGATATTTACCGCTTCGTCTGGATCGATAGGTCCAACTTTGCATTTATCCAACAGGCTTCCGCCTTGAACACATTCCATAATCAGAAAAGGGCCATCGGTAGAGTGGCCATAGTCATAGATCTGTACGATGTTCGGATGACTAAGCTCCGCCATCGACTGTGCTTCTGTTAAGAAGCGTTGGACCGCGGTTTTACTACGGGCCGCTTTGCCTATGATTCGCTTGATAGCGACTTTACGATTTAAACGTGTATCGGTAGCGAGGATAACCTCGCCCATGCCACCTTTACCCAGCACACCTTCTTCGGTGTAGCGTTCCGAGAGATCTTCTAATTTCATCCCGTCATCAAACAGCTCGTCCTCGACGTAGGCGTCACCGAAGGTGGATTGATCGCCAAGGCTGTGACCATCAGTATCGCCGCCCATCGTCGCCCCGTCACCGAGTGATTGCTGAAAACGATCCGCTTTTCCGACGCCATCAAACGTTTCACCTCCAAGGCTGTCTTCGTGATCTGGCATGGTGGCTAACTAGTAGGTTTATGGAAATGGCAAGCATTTATACTACCCCAGCCAGAGATGAATCACAAATGCAGGTGCGTACATATGCGGAGACTTTTCAGCTTCTGCCCTCCCAATGTCACACGATGTGATATCTAAACGTAAATGTGTCACCGCAATTGGTGTCACTGAACTAGATTTACGAAAAAAGGACTGACGACATATGCCGCAAGTCCTACTATGACTGTGTGAATCCGCTAGTAGCTCGAACAGGGGTCGAACCTGCACTCCCGAAGGAACTGGATCCTAAATCCAGCGCGTCTGCCAATTCCGCCATCGAGCCATACCGTGAGAATTATATACAACCCCGCTATTCTCGACTACCCCTTCCTAAACCCACCGTCGTTGTTACACAAGCACGCAAATAGAGGATACAATCAATCTTTTAACCGTAAAACTTTGTTTCACCTCGCAATACCCAACGATATGAAATCACGCGACAACAAACTTCTGTTCGGACTGCTACTAACACTCCTCGCCGCCTGCAACGATATCCACCCACCAACCCAGCAGTCCATAGATAATTTTCCGACTAAAAACCTGCAGATTATATGCCCCTGGGGTGCCGGTGGCGGGACAGATCGTATCGCGCGTTATTTCGCCGATCAAATAGCTAAAGAGCTTGGGAGAAACTGTGTCGTCGTCAATAAAACTGGGGGTAGCGGTGCTGTTGGTCACAACGCTGGGGCAAATGCTAGACCGGATGGACACACGATCGCTATGATCACCGCGGAATTGTCCACCATGCACCAACTCGGTATCACCAGCAAGACCTATAGGGATTACCTACCACTGCTACAAATGAACGGCGACCCGGCCGCGATCATCGTCGCTAATGATTCACCATGGAATAACATCGACGATTTCCTCGCTGCAATCCGCGCCAGCCCTGGTACCATCAAAATGTCCGGCACGGCCACCGGCGGAGCCTGGGATCTCGCCCGGGTCGGCATGCTTCAGGCCGTTGACCTTACTAAAGACGACACCATCTGGGTTCCCACGCAGGGCTCTGCCGAATCACTCCAACAACTGCTCGGCGGACACCTAGACGCCGTATGCTGCAGCGTTCCTGAGGCCGCGCTCCAGATAAAAAACGGGTCCCTCAAGTGCATCGTCGTCATGTCCAGCCAGCGAACACCAGGCTTCCCCGACACGCCAACTCTCAAAGAAGCCAACATTGATTGGACATGCATTGGCTGGCGTGGACTTGCAGTGCAAATCGGCACTCCCCAACAAATCGTCGATCAACTAACTGCTGTTACCACGAAAATCGCTCAGTCCGATGATTTCAAAAGTTTTATGAAGACGCAAGGTTTTGGAATCGAAATTCGCGAAGGCGTCAATTTCACTGAATTTCTGGCCGACCAAGACACGCAGTGGGCCGATGTAACCAAACACTACGGAGAAAAATAGGCCGTGTTCACCGTCGAACCGAATCGTCGACCCATCGCCGGTCATACGTCTCCATCACAATGGCTGCTCCCAGCATTCTGGATCATTGTCGGCAGTGGATTCTACTATGGGGCCACAAAGATTACGACCGCCATTGTCCAAGACAAACATGATCCAGGGCCAGCTGCCATTTGCACGCTGTGCGCCACGGCACTGATACTACTAGGCATCACACAAGCAGCCCTACTATTGCGAGCAAGATTTACTGCGATAACTCCTGATACTACCCGCCAATCAAACGACACACAGCAAACCAATACGTCCCCGATCACACCACGTGCTCTGCGACAAGCATTCTTGGGTGTGGCCGCGATCGTGGTTTACATATTTTCCGTGTTCCAAGTTGGCTTCGGAGTAGCGACGCTCGTCTTCGGTATCATCTCAATGAAGTCACTTGGTGCCTCATGGGTAAGCACGCTACTGGCCACGGTTGCCTGCATCGCAACGGTATATTTGGTCTTTATAGAGCTGCTTGGCATCCTTCTTCCAACCGGACGATGGGATTTACCTTTCTAACAAACCATGTCCAACCTTATCGAAATTACCGAAAACCTATTCACACTCCAAGTCCTCGTGCCTTGGATTTTAGCCATGATTTTCGGTGTTTTCGTCGGCTCAACACCTGGGCTAACCGCGACGATGGCGGTCGCTCTAGTTATACCACTCTCCTATAATCTTCCCAAAGAAGCTGCTCTGGCTATGGTAATCGGTGTTAGCTTCACCGCTATTTTTGCCGGGGACATACCGGCTACATTCCTCCGAATCCCCGGCACGCCCGCCTCGGCGGCAGCCACACTTGATGCCTACCAACTCGCTCAAAAAGGGAAGGGCAGACAGACCCTGTTTATCAATCTACTTTGCAGCGCTCTGGGAGGTGTCTGTGGCGTCGTAATCCTGTTGTCGATCGCTCCCCAACTTGCGAAACTAGCATTGCTATTTAGTAGTTTTGAATATTTCTGGCTATGCTTGCTTGGGCTAACACTTGGAGTCACCGTATCCAGTGGGAATTATAAACTCAGTGGTACACTTGCTGCTTTTTTGGGCGTGCTCTTAGCGACTGTTGGTAACGACATCACAACTTTTCAAGAACGATATATGTTTGGAAACACCGAACTCAGTACGGGCCTCAGTTTCATTCCAGCAATGATCGGTTTGTTTGGCATCTCTGAAGTAATCCGCGCAGTGTATAAATACAACCCTCTCGACAATTCGTCTTCCGCGGGTCTTTCTGACGAAAGTTCCTTTGAAGTCCAACAATCTCTCCAGATCATAGCCACCAACACGCCGACAATAGCACAATCGGTTTTCACGGGGACAATCATCGGAGGCCTGCCCGGTGCCGGCGCTGACATTGCTGCGTGGGGAGCTTACGGCGTCGCACACAAAACTGCCAAACCGGATGAACAGAAACGATTCGGTACCGGCATCTGGAAAGGGGTTATCGCTCCCACTAGTGCTAACAATGCCGCGGTAGCCGCCGCCTGGATCCCGGCGCTCGTTTTCGGAGTTCCCGGAGACGCCGTTACCGCTATCGTGCTCGGCGCTTTTCTCACCTACGATATTACACCGGGTCCGGAACTGTTCTCCGACGGCGGCGCTGATTTCATTTTCGCAATTGCAATGGTCACGCAATTACTGCTCATTCCCGCGGGACTCTTGGGGATTTTGTTGTTTGGCAAGTTTATGAAACTTCCGCGTGGCGTCGTTCTTAGTTGTGTGGTCGTCTTCTCTGTGGTCGGTGCCTATGCGATGAATAACAACCCCGTTGACGTCTGGATCATGTTATCCTTTGGTTTGCTCGGCGTATTCCTCGAAAGCCATAAAGTGCCATTGGCCCCTTTGATTCTTGGAATGATCCTCGGCCCCAAAGTGGAAACCTATTTTCGCCAGGGCATGATTTCCGCACAAGGTGATTTTTCACTCGCATTTCAGTCGACAATTGACAACGTGCTTTTTTCTTCGCTTGTAATTTGCATCTTGCTTTCAATCGCTATGTCTTTGAGAAAATTCTCGGCGAAACGTCCCACTTTGACAATAGATTAGGTGACTGTACGTATGGCATTATTTAACGACGATGCATTTCAGCGACTCAATGATGTTATGCGTATGGCGCATGCGGCAGGCTCACCTCGCGCATATGCCATCACCACTGGTAATCGAGAAGGCGCGAAGAGAAATCTGACCGGTGGGTATCACGATGAGAATAGGTCATCGCCTCTCAACATCAATAGTTCATTCCTCATCGCATCACCCACCAAACCGTTTGTCGCCACCGCCATAATGATGCTCGTCCAAAGAGGCATTGTTCGGTTGAGTGACCGCGTCTGCAAGTTTCTTCCAGAATTCGAGACGAGTGACAAACGATCCATCCGACTATTTCATCTGCTAACCCATACCTCCGGTCTTCCGGACATGGTAGCGAACAACGAAGAACTGCGAAAAACAAATGCACCCCTAACTGAATTTATGAAGGGGACTGCGCAGGCAAAATTGCTTTTTAAACCGGGCACTCGTGTAAGCTACCAGAGTTCCGGAATATTGGCTCTGGCTACAATTATCGAACGTGAGTCGGGAATGCCGATTGGGCACTTCCTAAATAAATATATTTTTTCAGTACTTGGAATGACAAATTCACAATTGGGAGTCCCGTCCGAATGCGCCCAACCGCTAAAGCAAGATCTCCAGGTTCAATGCGAGGTCGAACCCAAGACGGACGGCAAGCCATGGGGATGGAACAGTAAGTATTGGCGCGATTTAGGCGCACCCTGGGGGGGCATGATGGCCTCCGCAGGTGATCTGGCAGTTTTCCTCCAGCACCTCCTAACGATTAGTGCCGGCGAGCCTGGAATCCTTCATCCTAATCTGCTCAATGCGATGACAAGTAACCAACTAGCGCGGATGCCTCACATTGACCCTGCTATTGCTCACTCAACTCCATGGGGACTAGGCTGGCAACTCAACTGGCCAACGCACCCCCGAGGATTCGGTGGCATACTACCCCCTAGCGCCTTTGGACACTGGGGCGCAACGGGGACGTTAATCTGGGTGGATCCCGTAAGCGAGCTATACGGTGTCATTTTAACATCCGCACCGATCGGCCTTGAGAATCGCTGTCCACTCACATATTCTAATATGTTACGTGCAGTGTGGAACAATTAGCCGACGCTACGCACAGTAATTGCCAGCCTGTGTTTCACATTAGGGTCCAACAATGCACATGCCACTGAAGGAAATTAAAACCTACCCACAAAATTGCGTTTGATTGCATCAACCCCAAGCTTTAACGCGATTGCTTCGTTACTCATCGAAATTAATTGGCATCCAAGGTCTGCGGCTCGCTCAGCCCAAGCGGGGTCTGGCGCTACAGCTCCCCACGACTTTCCATGTCTTTTACACGCCGACGCAACTGCCTTAACAGCGTCCCAAAGTTGGTCACTGTGGAAATCGGGGTAGACCTGCAATGCTATCGATAGGTCTGACGGGCCCACAAACAGTTGGTCGACGCCTTGCAACGCGGCGATATCGTCAACTTGATCAAGCGAACCTAAAGTCTCGATCTGAATGGCGACAAAATTCTCGCTATTAGACTCTTCGTAAAATTCACTCGCCGACCGTGTTGTATATCCGCAATCCGCCCCACCCGTGTTCATCCCCCGAATCCCCATTGGCGGAAACTTGGCCCACGAAGTAAACTCCGCCGCCTGCGCTGCGGTATGAATCTGGGCAGCCATCACACCTTCAGCACCTAACTCCAAATATTGAGTAACTTCGTGATATCCGGTTGGCGCCATGCGCACAAATTGCCCCATGCTAGTTGCTCTCGCGGTCATGAAAACGGCGCGTAATTGATCCGCTGTCGCTTGACTGTGTTCCAAATCTACCCAAAATCCATCAAATCCTCCACGTAGCGAGTACATCTCTACGGCAATGGGATTCATCAGTCGCGCTAGGGCAAAGAAATTTAACGTATCGCCTGCGGCAAGGCGGTCTTTAAATCTTGTCATCTCGCAGAACTTTCATGTTGCGTTTTGATATTTCCGACTCAAATCCATTATACTCAGTGGCCAACCCTTCCGGCAGTACAATCAATACCAAACCAAAATAATCATGCCAAATTTAGCCAATATCCCAGCTTGTCAAATCATACCACTTCCAAATTATACGACATCTTTCCAAATTCACGGCGTCGAGAAATTGCGATGGAATTTTGGAAATGATTATTCCCGCCCTTTTTTTTATCCAGTAAACGGGCCTAGCGGGAACAGTCTTGTGCGCCTCGGGCACCCGGGCGCGCCTAACCACGACCACCATAGGGGGATCTGGTTCGCCCACAACAATATAGAAGGGATGGATTTCTGGGCGGAGGGAAAAGACAATCAGATTCTGCAAACTCAATGGCTCGCCTACGACGACGGTG
>JABHUV010000169.1 GCA_018658605.1 Planctomycetaceae bacterium
GACGCGATATCGATGAAATGGTCAAACTTACCATCGGCGATCGCATCGATATTGGCGATATCGAGGGTACAATTCAAGATATTTCTCAAAAAGAACTACTCATCGTCACGGATTCTGATGACACGCTACTCATAAAAGCTGGACAGTCCCTCGCAAACGGCGAAAATCTAACCTTAACAGCAGAACGATTGCTCAAAAAAAACGCACCCTAGGATTTCTATATCCAACTTGCTTGGCGATAGCTAACGAACTGAACTCCTCTAGTATCTGCTCTTAGAACTCGTCCATAGCTGTTTTGCTTTTACGATTGTGTAGATTTTCCTGCGAATTTTACGCACGCAGCAACATCAGGCGCTTTTTCCGGTTGAAATACGTCTTTCCAGCCTTTTCGATTAATAAATATTCGTTCTTTTTTTTATTTTTATTTTTTCATAGGCATTTTGGGCTGATTGAGATGTGGGTTTATGCCGATTAAAACGAACATAACGGGTTGTTTACGTGCGCAACGTGTGTACGATTTCAAAAATTAAACGGATACCTTGCTTAGCAGGTACCTATAAAGGTCAGATTTCACAATGAACATCTCAACCGATCAGAACTTTTCAGTTTCATTTCACTGCTCCTTCGCTGCTCGCACATTGCTGGTTATTGCCATTACAATATTTACCAGTACTGGCAGCGTTACTGCTCAATCGAATACTGACAATTCTACCAACAGGCAATATTCGCGCTATACCGTCGTCAATAACTCGCCACAAGATATCGCCCCGCGGCTAAAAGCTGTACTCGGCGACTTCGGATTTGAAGTCGACATCTTCATCGACGAATCCAATAGTTCCTTGGCAGTGCAGGGGGATCCCCAAGTTCATCAAATGGTGGGCCAGCTACTTAAGACGCTTGACAAGAAACAAATCAATAAACCCGTTCCTGCGGCAGCTGCTGCTCCGTCAATTATCCAAGGCTATAACGTGCATCCGGAGGCGATTGCTACGTTGGTTACCAGACTACGATCTAAGTTTGCCCATGCTAGCAATGTAAGAATTGCACCCGATACACGAACAAACCAGGTGATTGTCATCGCAACGGAATCACAGCAACAAGTAGCGGCAGATATGATCAATCAGACCTCAGCGCCGGCGAACTCTTCTCCGGTCGTTGCCCAGAATATATCCACACCTGTAGCGTCCTCGGGGCACCAACTACGTAATATGACGACCACGCAATTTGAGGCCGCACTTAGGAATATACTCGGTGGCCAATTATCATTGACAACCGAAGCTTCCGGGCAACTAGCAACGGTCCGATTGCCTGGACCTCTGGGCACTTCAGCGACAATGACGATTGATCGCGATAAATCTACCGTTAAGGTCACTGGCGATAACGACACTGCTGCGTCATGGTTACAAGTAGCTGTAGCATTGGATAAACCGACTCAAGATGAAAACACCCGAACCGGTATTGTGCCAGTTAAGCGCGCGGATCCGACAACCGTCGAAGACGCCATTGCGTTAGTTAGAGGAACCAAAATTGACGGCCCCGATGGGCAGGCGACTGTGCAATTTGTCCCCTCCGCTAACCGTAAGAAATGGGGCGGTGATCTTGTTTCATCAATTTTCCAAGACAGTGCTGCTCCGCAAAAAGACGATGAAAACCCGGAAGAGCTTGGTTCGACCGTCCTCACCGTCGAACCGGAAGAGGCAGGCCTCATCGGACCCGTCCAAATTGAATTTATAGAAGGTCTTGGTGTTTTTATTATCAAGGGGCATCGCAACGATGTCCAACGGGTAATTCAGATAATTGAACAGATTGAACAACACACTGATGACACACAACCGCACGTGATTGTTCACGAATTACAACACGTAAATAGTACGGTGCTCGCCGAATTGGTCGAAGAACTCTACGACGACGTCTTTGGTACTCGCAATAGTCCCGTCAGCATCACCTCACTCGACAAACCCAACGCTTTGCTATTGATTGGTCGGCAAGAAAGCATGAAAGCCATTCTTGACCTCATTGAGAAGTTGGACCAGCCAGTGCGCCCATCCACACAGTTAAAATTCTTTCAACTTAAACACATGTCCGCCTTGGACGCAGAGCGTCAAATCCGGGATTTCTACACAAATCAGCCTGGGTCCGACGACGAAGCGCGGCCCGGTCTTGGTGTGCGTCCTCGAGTTATTGCCGACTATCGAACCAACAGCCTTGTAGTTAACGCATCTCCACGTGACATCATTGAAATTGCAATGCTTATCGATCGACTGGACGTCGAAGAATCCCCGGCCACAAATCAGCTGAGAGTTTTTAGACTCAGAAACGCTCTCGCCGCGGATCTTCAACCAGTCCTAGAAGAAGCCATTACGGGTATCTCTGCGACCCAGCAAACCGGCGGCCAAGGTCAAGGCCAAGCGGGCAGCACAGCAACGATCAGTCCTCAATCATCCAAACTAGAAATTCTTACCATTACAAATGACGGTCAAAGCAAAATCAATTCAGGCATTTTGGCGGGCGCAACGATTACTGCAGATGAAAATGTAAATGCATTGGTCGTGAGAGCTCCGGCGACAGCTATGCCGCTGATTGAGGAATTGATCACTCAGCTAGATCAACTTCCAAACGCTGAGGCGCAAATCAAGGTGTTTCAGGTTGAAAACGGAGACGCTATCAATCTCGCACAACTGTTACAAGAACTATTTGGACTTCAGGTTACCGCCGGAAATAATGCCTCCAGTAACGCATTTAACACGGCTCTTTCTGCAGGTGGTGGAGGAATTGGTGGTGGTGAATCGTCGCTAGTGCCCCTACGCTTTGCAGTTGACCAACGAACCAATAGTGTGATTGCCTCAGGTTCCTCCACCGACTTAGACATTGTCGAGTTGTTGCTCATACGCCTTGATGAAGGTGACATTCAAACGCGACGCACCGAAGTCATTCGACTCGAAAATGCTGACGCCACCACTGTGGGTACCACGTTAACCAACTATGTTAATACACAACGGCAATTGCTAACGCAAAACGTCAACCAACAATCCAGCATCACCAATGCTGAGATTAAGGAAACTCAGGTTGTCATCGGTTTCGATGCGCTGAGCAACTCGCTCATCCTTTCGGCTCCTCCACGCAACTTTGAAACATTGAAAAAGATCATTCAGGACTTAGACTTCAAACCCAACATGGTGATGATTCAAGTTGTCATCGCCGAAGTTGAACTCAATGACGGGTTTGAGTTTGGCGTCGAACTTGGGTTGCAGGACAGTATGCTCTTCGATCGAGGCGCGGCAATTGGATATGCTTTCCAAGGTCAAGCCTTAGGTAACGAGACGACAGCGGCATCCTTGGCATCGCGGGAAACCCTGGCTAGTCAGGCTGTTGCTGGTTTTGGTTTGGGGCGGTCAAGCGCCACCCTTGGATATGGCGGTTTTGTTTTTTCCGCTGCGAATGAGTCAATCAACATTCTTCTACGTACGCTTCAGGATCGCGGACGCTTGCAAATTCTTAGTCGTCCACAGATAATGACACTGGACATGTCCGATGCGTTCGTGCAAGTTGGTTCCAATGTTGCCCGCATTACTGGCAGTACGACCAACCAAAACGGCGGAGTATCTAATTCTACGGAAGACGTTCCTATTGGATTGTTGCTCAATGTGCGTCCCCGAGTTA
>JABHUV010000233.1 GCA_018658605.1 Planctomycetaceae bacterium
CGAGGCCACTATTCGGGTCGGATAGTGGGTTGTAATTGGGTCGGTTAAGAACAAGTGGCAAAGGGGTAATAACTCCTGCTGGCATTGGCGCAAGTTGTTTGGAGGCAGCAGAAGAGATCGTGAGTTGCAAGCGTCACGAGCCAACCAATTAGTGTCCCGCCGCCTCCACTTTACTTTTTGGTGAGGACTTACAACCTGACCATGTTTTCAAAAAGCCCGTCGGCGAAAGCTGGCGGGCTTTGTTCGTTTAGTACCCCAGTGATCTGCTGACTCAGTCTCGGACTATACGGCAATTGGGAAGGGATTTTTTTAACGCGGTTGCCCCTTCTCGCGAAAGGCCCGGACAGTTCGAGATCACTAAATACTTGAGCGACTTTAATCCTTGCATTGTTTCTAGGCTTTTGTCGGTGATACCCAAGCAGCCATTGACAGTCAACTCTCGCAAATCGGAAAGTCCAGCAAGATGCTCCAACCCGTCATCCGTAAGCTTGGTGCAATTGTCCAAATATAAATTTTTCAATCGCGTTTTGTTTTTTAATTGACTCAACGCTTCATCAGTGAGGTTAGCGCAGTCTGCCAAATTCAGCGTTTGCAGCTTCGGCAACGCGTTAACGACAGATAGGCCATGCCCTTTCAAACTGGGAGTGCTCCATAAATTGAGCTCCTCCAACATCTTCATGTCCTGTAAATTTTCCAAGCCTTCGTCGGAAAAATTATCGTTGTCGCCTAGGTTCAAATAGGTCAGGCCAGTATTTCCTCGAAGGTTAACCAAACCTTCGTCAGTTAAGGCACCGATGCAACCCAAATTCAGATAATTTAAATCCGGCAGGTTTTTAAGAGACTCGAGACTCTTGTCCGTCAGAGCCATGCAATAAAACAGATTGAGCGTCTTTAATCGTTCCTTGCCTTTGAGATTGATCACCGCAACATCTTCCAACTGAAACGATTCCATCATGTCCAGATGGTCTAACGAGGTCGGTATTTCAATCTCGCCACCTTTGAGCGGCCAATTAAATCCCATCTCCAAACGCTTGAGTTTGCTGAGTTTCATGAACAGTGGGTTGTAGCCTTTGGCCGTGAGACTGAAGTAGCCAAACAAACCGAGGAATTCCAACGACGTCATTCCCTCCAAATGCTTCAATCCTGCATCGGTGACGTTTCGGTTTGCACCCCAGACGCGGCTACCATTGAGATTCAAATACTTGAGTAAAGTCAAAGGTGCCAAAGGGACTAATTCGGCATCCGTCAAATTCCCTCCTGTATTGGAGATATCCAAATATGTCAAACGCGTCAACTTTTGTAGCCCTACACTCGTAAAGCCGCGGATATCTTTCACCTCTAATTTCGTCAGCTCGGGAAGGTGTTGCAACAGGGCGTAGACTTTCGGCAATTGGACGCGAGTGGAGCTAATGTTCAAACTCGTCAGATGTTCTAGGCGAGAAATCGATGCAATGCCCTGTTCTGTGATGCGATGACATCTGGTGAGGTCAAGCGATTTCAGTTGCGTAAGCTTCGCAACGTGGGAAAGGCCCATGTCCGACAAGCGGTGACAACCCGAGAGATCCAGCTCCGTCAAACCCTCCGCGGTACAAATGCGCTCTAGATCATTATCCGTAAGTTCGACTCCTAATTCCTCTAAGCGTAATTCTGCTTCCTTGACCGTTAAGGCTTGGCTAGGAACCTCCTCTTGGGACAATACGTTGGCGGCGGTGGATCCCAAGCCGATGGCAAGGGCCACGATATAGAACGCTATCGCAAAATACGGGAAGGCATTTCTCACGCTAGAAGCTCGTTCAAAGGGCCCTGTTGATTTTCCACTTTACCTAAAGCCATATCCGGCTGACCAAAAAGATCTCGCGGACTTCCCGCTAAATGGCACAAAGTCGTAAACCAATTACAAATCGTGTGATGATGGTTTCCGGTACCATAGTGGGGATAGGCCAGATAGCGACCTTTGCTTTTGAGTTTTCCACCCAGATTGCCCAACACAAACATCGGCCACTCAAAACCAAACGAATGGTGATTGGCGGAATTATCGCTAAGGTAAACAATCAGAGTATTGTCCAGCATCGTACCATTCCCTTCGGGAATCTGGCTGAGTTTGTCGGCCATTGAGGCAATTAGTTCGATGTGAAAGGTTCGAATCGCGTTGCGGCAGTCTTGCGAGGAAAGCGTCGCATAGCCGGCACCGTGGCCGATGGCATGGACATTGTTACCAACGCCGATTCCAGAATAAACAGAATCAAGTCCGTCGGCATGTACGGTCACGACATTCGTCAGGCCGGAGATCAATGCCGCGGAAGCCATATCGAAATGAGCTTCGAGGTGGTGCGTCCTGAAACGAGAAGTGTATTTGTCATCAATTTCAGGCGCGTGCTCTTTCAATACTTTCTGCATGGATACAAGCTTGATTCGTCTGTCTCTCAAAGCTTCAAATCCATCGAGGTAGTGTCCCAGTTTCTCCTGTTCTTGGGCGGGTAAGTTCTTCTGCAACTTCACGATGTCCTTGGACATCGTGTCGAGGACGTTACCGGTCCGCAAATATTTTTTCTTAAGGTCGCCACCTTCCAAAATACTACCAAACAGATTTTCGAAGGCGCTCATAGGATTTTGCTGAAAAGGCAACTGCTGCCCTTTTCCCTTTGCCGAAATCGATGGAAACGTTGTGCCTTGGCTGCCCTCGCCCATCTTGAAACCGAGGTGGTTGAACACCGATGGGAATTTTTCTGAGAGAAATCCATCGATCGTGGCGTACAACGGCGGCGTATTGGCTGCGGCCTTGTAACCTCCCAACGCCCCATAAAACGCGCTATGACCTGCCAGTGTCATTCTGCCACTAAGGCCTTGGATAATCGTGAGTTTATCTTTAAAGGGTTCCAAGGACTTCATGCAGTCCGCTAGAGTTTTATCGCCAAGCGGCTCATCAACAAGCTTGTCTCCGCCGTGCTTGAGTCCCGTTGGATTGAGGTACTCGGCTTGTAAGCCACTACTCTTCACGACAAACACGAAACGCTTGGGGAGCTGTTGTTCATTCCCTCCGTGGGCCATCTTGAGATGCTGCATAAACGGCGAGAGCGCGACAGCTCCCGCGCCCATGGTCATGCCTTTTAAGGCGACTCTACGATCGATCATCTTTTTACTTCCGATATAAAAACGAGTCTGAAGTTAGTAATGCCACCAGCAGTTCTTTGAAACTGCCGTCATTACCAACGTATGCTTCTTCCATTGCGATCAGCGTTTGCGAGTCGCTCAACAATTCATTGCGTCCCATCCAATAACGAAAGACGTGCCGAATAAAACTCTGACGGACCAAATCCGATTTTGCTAATCGCTCCATCATCTCACGAACATCGCTTACGTTGCCATCGAGGGCGACCACGCCGCTGTGAGTAATACTGCCGTGCGTGTTGACCGGCTTTTCTTTTTCCAGAGATCGCCAACGTCCGACGTGATTATAAGCCTCAAAAGGCATACCCAGCGGATTCATCTTTTTATGGCAGCGCCAACAATCATTGGCATGAACCACACTGAATCGTTCCCGCAATGTTTTACTTTCATCATCGGGAATTTGAGCATCGACCGTGATCGGCACATCCATCACAATTCCAGCCAAAAGTTTTTCCCGAATCCATTTACCACGGCGAACAGGGTCGTTGTCAAAATTACCGCTGTGGGCCACCAACCAACTAGGTTGTGTGAGAATACCACACCTCTCATTTTTCGGGGCGAGGAAGACCCTTCCATTTCGGCGGATAGATTCGTGATCGCTCTCTTGTTTATTGTAAGCCAACTCAAAGGGATCCAAGTTATAACTCTGAAGATGATGCGTTTCACGATACTCTTCTTCGCCGCGTGCTCGTTGAATTTGATCTGCGGGATTCGTTCCGTTCCAGTAACTAGCAATCACCTTGTTCGTGGTCAATAATTCATAGAGGACATTTTTGTCTTCCGCCAAAATATGCTGGATCAGGCTATCCGTGTCATACTCAAACTGGAACGCGCTGCGGTCTGTGAACTGTTTGAATTCGGTTCGATCCTTGAATTTATCGACATCCTTAAACACTTCGGCAGCTTTGTAGTAGCCAAAATACTCGCGGAAAAACTGTAGGATGCGCGGATTGGGCGTGCTCAAGTAAGTTCGATTGTGATTGGTGAGCCAGCCGTTTTGCTGGGCGTCAAGCATCCGTCGCACCACGCGTTCGACATCAGCTTTTGTCTTCAGCCTACCGCTCTTCAGTTCTTCTACCAGAAAGCTGTGTCTAGCTGCCCATGCAGGATTTGGCGTCGACATTGTTTTTTTGACCGGTGCTTCGCTGTCTTTGGTGTACACATCCACCGTTTCGATTTCATCGATGCCATACGTCGGTTTGTTGTGCAACGCATAGTTCAATGCATGGGCCAATTCATGTGATGACAAAAATCGACGACCGTGTGAGTCCACTTCGCCGAGTCCCAATTCCATGCGATAAACGAACTCAGGAGACAAGGCCACATAAATCAGCACCGCCTGTAGCGCCATCGTGTTACCTAGCTCCGCATTCGTTTGGAAAACTTCGCTCCAATAATGCTCATACTCGTCGGCCAATGGTGGTCGGCGAAAGAACAAAGCGAACACAACGTCCAACGCTTCATCAAAATTCACCCGCTCAATGTCGCCTTGCGTATTGATTATTTCCTGAAAGATAACCGGAATCCGTCCGCGATATTCATTTGCAGAGGTCGTCACACCTCCCACAAACATCGCTTCATTATTTCCAGTGCGGCTCCCTTTGTTTTTAATTTGCGTGACAATACGAACTTTCTGCCCGAGCGTCAAAATCTCTGCCATCGTTTCCGCATTGACCATCAGCGCTTCTAACGAAGACTGGTCGGCCACGATGGATGCATAATCGGTGAATCCGGACGCGTGATGGACAAATTCAAAAAAGGGATTCGCGTATTTGGCATCGGCAAAATACCGGTGGGCCAAAAGTTTACCTTTGTGAGGACCTTGTTCAATTAAATGGTTTCCCGTCCCGCCAATCTTGATGCTATACCATGGCGCCCGTCCGTAAGCGTTTTTCCAAATCGCATCATAGATAATCGGCCGTTGCCGCCATAATCGAGCGGGTGTGTAAGGAGCTTCCGTAACCGTGCCATCGAACAACGTTTGATGGTCGACGTAGTTGCCAAATTGCGGCAACAACATTTTCTTATCCAAGTCGAAACCGCGGCCAAAACGCATGAGCTCGGCTTCGACCCAATTCAAAAACTGGATCTTGGTTGCCGCCGACGGTTGTTGCTCGCTATCACTTGGCGGCATTTCAGAAAACTGAACCTGTGCGAAAATGTCATTCCACAATCTCGCCATTTTATCATCGCTCAAGTCGTGCAAAACAGTATCCAAACGTAAGTCGCCTTCTTGCGTTTGGGCACCATGACACTTAACGCAATATTTCTTTAAGAATAATGTCGTTTGTGTTTGGAACACGTCCCCGTCCAGCAGTTCCGGATCGCTATCTTCGCCAGTGATACTGGCAGGCTCGTCGGAAAAGACCTTCGCTGTGTCGTACAGGCCGTTAAGAAAAAATGCCGACCAAACAACTGTTCCCAGTATTGAAAACGGCATACAGAAGCGGGGGTTGCGGCGAAAATCCATATTGTTATTTTAGCCTGCCAGCCCTGTCATGAATACACTCATTTTAGCCCAGCTTAAGAACCGCTGCTCCTCTTGTTGTATCTGCACCCATCTTTTTGCTTGTCATCCAGTTGTTTATCCGTTTGCAGGTTTTGGGCTGTCGGATAAACTTTTACGGTATGATTGCCGGCGGTTGCTTGCCGTACTTGGCTTCGTATAAATTCGCAAATTTATCTGCACGGCTCGCATCACATTTAAAGCACTGAGACTCCGCGCGATTGTGTTCTTCGCACCAGTCGCCATTCGCTTTGAATTCCTTCGCCGCTTTTGCACTACACATGCTGCATTGGTCTTCCGGAATCCCATGGGCAGCGCACCACCAACCGGAATGATCATCCACAACAGTATTAGTTACCGGTTCAACTGGTTCACTCGTCAATTCCACCTCAGCGCCACAGCCACTAAGCAGAACGGCGGCCACCACAAACCCAAGCACCAATTTCGAAAAACCAAACTTGCAGGCAAACTTCATGGCATCACTCCTAATAAAAAATACTTACTTGTTCGTTTTAACTTTTACTTGACCTGGCCACAACGTATAGAGGACTCGCAATACTAACAAAGACGCAGCGCACGAGCTAATAACACCTCCAATTACTACTGTGGCTAACGGTTGTTGTACTTCCGCACCCATGCCCGTGTTAAGCGCCATCGGTACAAAACCTAAACTGGCGACCAAGGCAGTCATTAAGACGGGTCGCAGCCGTGTCATCGCGGCAGTCTCCACTGCATCTTCCAATGCCATTCCCCGTTGACGTAGCTGGCGAATATACGAAACCAATAACATGTCCGCCAAAACAGCGACTCCTGACAAAGCTACAAACCCAATCGCAGCCGAAATCGAAAATGGCATGTCACGAATCCATAAGGCAATAATACCTCCCGTCCAGGCAAACGGAACTCCCGTTGCCACTCGTAATGTATCAACAACATTGCCGTAGGTCATAAACAGCAACGCCAGAATCAACCCAAGTGCCACTGGAACCACTAGCAGCAACCGCTGCTGAGCACTAATCATGTTTTCAAACTGCCCTCCCCATTGAATATGGTAACGACCATCTGGTAAATTAACACGCTCAGCAATTTTCTCTTGGGCCTCAGCAATGAAGCTACCCATATCTCGCCCCCGAATATTCGATGAAATATTTATACGCCGGTAACCCCATTCACGAGTGATCGTTGCCGGCCCCTCCACGACATCAAGAGTCGCTAATCGCCCCAACGGAATCCGTTGCCCTGTGGGCGTATTAATCTCAATTGCGGCAATCGTCTCCGGATTCTTTCTCAAATTTTCTGGCAAACGAATCACCAACGGAAACCGCAACTGATCCTCAAACACTTCACCTAAACCAAAACTACCTAAAGACTCAACAATATTCAGAACTTCTGTTGCCGATATCCCATATCTCGCCAACTCATCCTGTTTAACCGTAATCTGTAACACGGGCTGCCCAGTGATTTGTTCAACCGCAACATCTGCATTACCGTCAATCGTTCTCAAAACAGCTGCAATTTCATCCGCTTTATCTACCAACACTTCAAAATCATCACCAAATAACTTCACCGCCACATCTGATCGAACTCCACTAATCATCTCGTTCAACCGCATCTCAATGGGCTGAGTCATCGCAACCTTTTGCCCAGGAAATTGTCTCAGCGTCTGTTGGATTAAATCGGTTAACTCAGCTTGCGTCGCAGATTTTGTCCACTGTTTCCGTGGATGCAACGTAATGAACATATCCGTTAATTCAACGCCCATTGGGTCCGTCGCCACCTCGGCACTACCAATACGACTCCACACATGATGTACTTCATCTGGAAACTTAGCCAATACAGCTCGTTCCATCTCCGTATTAATGCGAATGGATTCTTCCAAATCCGTTCCCGCTAAACGCACCACATTAATCGCCAATGCGCCTTCGGAGAGCTGCGGAGTGAATTCAGTACCAAGGTTCGGCGCAAGAAACCCAAATGCTACAACAAGCACGATTACAGCCGCTCCTATTACCGCCGTCCGCTGGTGCATTGTAAAATGTAAAATCGGTTTATAAATAGCCTTAGCAAACTGCACGATCAGCGGATCACGCTTTGCAATCTTCTTCGGTAGCAAGTAGCTTGCCAGAACCGGCATCAACGTTAAAGACATTAGCATCGAACCCGCCAATGCAAATACAACCGTTAGTGCCATCGGCCTAAATAACTTACCCTCAACTCCTTCAAGCGTCAAAATTGGCAAATAGACAACCATGATAATCAACTCACCAAACATGGTTGGTTTCCGCACTTCCACTGCAGCGTCACGGATAACATCCAATTTTGTGTGACCTAACGGG
The DNA here is from genome assembly GCA_018658605.1 of Planctomycetaceae bacterium. Next base: position 8,011 of record JABHUV010000233.1, read on the forward strand.
ATGCCATCCGAAATCCGCCGCACACAGTTCTCTACCATCACCACCGAACTGTCGACGACCAACCCAAAATCAATTGCCCCCAAACTCAACAAACTCGCTGTAATACCGACTTGCCACATCCCTGAAAATGCAAACAACATGGAAAGCGGAATTGCGGCAGCAACGATCAAGCCAGCTCGCAGATTCCCTAAGAACAAAAATAATATCGCGATTACTAACAATCCACCCTCAAACAAATTTCGCTGTACCGTTGCAATCACATGGTCGACCAATTCCGTTCGATCGTATACGGTCACCACTTCCACCCCAGTGGGAAGTGTGGATTCAATTTCGGCCATCTTGTCTTTGAGTGAGTAGGTTACTTTATGGCTATTTTCTCCCATCAGCATAAATCCGAGTCCATAAACGACTTCGCCTTGCCCATCCGCCGTAACCGCACCTCGTCGAATTTCATGACCAATTTCGACACTCGCAACGTCACCCACTCGGATAGGCGATCCATCAATCGCCTTGATTACGATGTGTTCTATTTGCTGAATATTCACGGTTCTAGCAATACCATGCACCAACAGCATTTCAGTGTTACGCGTAATATTACCCCCACCAACATTTCGATTATTGGAGCGCACAG
>JABHUV010000234.1 GCA_018658605.1 Planctomycetaceae bacterium
AATCATGGTTGATTCTCTTAAAATTCAACGTTTTAATACGCAGCAAGATAGCATTGCGACTGTAGTGGAAACACTGCGTGATAAGCTTAGCCCCAGCGGAGATGTCGTAAGCGCTGCGGGGCGACAGCGGACGCTTGATGTGTTTGGAGAGCCTCTTACACCGAATCAAGTTGTACAACGCATTTGTGCAGATGTTCGTAAAGATGGATTGTCAGCTGTTTTGAGTTACACACAGTCCTTGGACAACGTCGAGCTTGATGCGGATTCGTTGCGAGTTAGTGCTGATGAATTGCAATCTGCTCATGCCGCTGCTGATCCTGAATTTCTTGCGACCCTGGGCAGAATTCGTGATAACATATTTGAATTTCAACAAGCGATTTTGCACTCGGATGTAACACTACCCACTGCCAACGGAGTATCGCTTTCTCAGCGGTATACACCACTCGGGCGCGCCGGACTGTGTGTGCCTGGTGGAGCGGCTGCTTATCCTTCAACTGTGCTCATGACGGCAGTGCCAGCTCAGGCAGCCGGGGTTAAACAGCTGGCAGTAGTGGCACCGCCCACGAAGTTTGGCTCCAATAATCCGGACCTGTTAGCAACTTGCCACGAAATTGGTATTACGGAAGTTTATCGTATGGGCGGTGCTCAAGCAGTCGCGGCACTTGCCTATGGACTCGAAAATGTACCCGCTGTGGATATTATTGTGGGTCCAGGCAGTATGTTTGTGGCGCTGGCAAAGCAATGCGTGTATGGCACAGTGGCTATTGACTCAATTGCTGGTCCTAGTGAAGTTGTGGTTATCGCGGATTCGACCACTCGAGCAGATTTTATCGCTGCCGATTTATTGGCTCAAGCGGAACACGCTCCTGGCGCAAGTATCCTCGTGTCGTGGGATGAAGACACATTGGATGAAACTTATGAACAACTTGAGGTTCAAGTGGCAGCACTGGAGCGACAGGATGTAACGCGTCAGAGCCTCGAAAATTTCGGTGCTTTGATTTTGGTACGTAATGCAGATGAAGCGGTTGAGATCACGAACCAATTGTCGCCGGAGCATCTGCACATCGCAATCGAAGAACCACATGATTTGCAAGTGCAACTGACAACTGCCGGAGCGACGTTTTTGGGTAATTATACTCCCGTCGCATTGGGTGACTATGTCGCTGGTCCCTCGCACACGTTACCGACGTCCGGTACGGCACGTTGGGCCTCTGGGTTGTGTTCAAATCACTTTTTGCGAAGTAGCAGCGTGATTGAGTATAGCCAGTCGGCGATGCAGGTTGTGGCTGGAGATGTGGCAATCATGGCGGACAAAGAAGGCTTAACTGCCCATCGTCGCAGTGTCGATATCCGAGTTGAGTCTGAGTAGCGGTGGTACTATGTCTAACATAAGAAAAAAAATTCGAGATCTTACCGGCTATGTTCCGGGTGAACAACCGCAGCAAGGTAAGTTTATCAAACTCAACACGAATGAAAATCCATACCCAGCTTCTGAGACAGTCGTGTCGGCCATCGAAACGGCTGTTAGGAATCTCGTTCGTTATCCAGATCCAGTCGCTACCGGATTTCGCCTGACCGCTGCGCCAATCTTAGGCGTTGATCCGGACTGGATTTTGTGCGGCAATGGCAGCGATGATATCCTCACCATTTTGACGCGCACGTTTGTTGATGCGGGTAATACCATTCGGCTCCCCTACCCTAGTTATACTCTGTATCGCACGTTGGCGGCCATTCAAGGGGCCACGGCGGAGGAGGTTGCCTTTAACGACGATTGGACATTGCCGACGACATTTCGGACTGGTGATGGACAATTGCGATTGGTGATGTTGCCCAATCCAAATAGTCCGACGGGAACAGTGGTTAGTCGAGAGGAAATTTTGGAAATAGCAGACTCGCTACCTTGCCCGTTAATCGTAGATGAAGCATACGCTGATTTTGCGGACTTTAATTGTGTTGATTTAGTACAAGAAAATGAAAAGATCATTGTTACACGTACTCTCAGCAAGTCTTACGGCCTAGCTGGTCTGCGTTTTGGTTTTGCTGTCGCACAGCCTCAAGTCATTACCCAGCTGCTTAAGGTGAAGGATTCCTATAATTGTGATTCGTTGTCATTAGCAGCAGCGACTGCGGCGATACGTGATACGACTTGGTTAGCGGAGAATGTTGCCAAGATTCGAGCGACGCGGGGCCGTTTGCAGGAACAATTGGCACAATTGGGATATGACGTAATACCCTCACACGCAAATTTTGTCTGGTGTACCCATCCGGAACAACCCGCAGAACAGATTTACGAGTATCTCAAAGAGAACGGCATTTTGGTCCGATATATGAAGTATCCCAAATGGCAGGATGGGTTAAGGATCAGCGTTGGCTCGGACGAGCAAATAGATGCCTGCTTTAGTCTTTTAGAGAAACAATAGGGTAATACGATGATGCGTACCGCTGAGATTGAGCGTAAGACAGCAGAAACAGACATTCAATTGTCAATTAATCTTGATGGCACTGGTACTTCGGATATCGAAACCGGTGTGGGTTTTCTAGACCACATGCTCGACTTGTTTGCGCGCCATGCCGTAGTGGACTTAAAAGTTCGCGCCAACGGTGACTTGCATGTGGATCAACACCACACGGTGGAAGACATTGGTATTTGTTTAGGCCAAGCGGTAAAAGAAGCCCTCGGTGATAAAGCTGGGATTTGTCGCTATGGGCACTTTACGTTGCCGATGGAAGAAACGCTTGTGTCGGTTGTTATCGACCTCAGCGGTCGCTATACAATGGTATTCAATGCCGAGTTTCCGACTAGTCGTATCGGTGAGTTTGACAGCGAATTGGTCGAAGATTTCTGGCAAGCCTTTGCTGCAAATGCGCTCTGCAACTTTCATGTTAACTTGCATTATGGTCGTAATAGCCATCATATTAGTGAAGGTATTTTTAAAGGCACGGCTCGAGCATTTCGAGCGGCTATCGAAGCGGATCCACGGATGCAAGGCGTTGTTCCCTCG
>JABHUV010000177.1 GCA_018658605.1 Planctomycetaceae bacterium
GCCCATAAATCCTCAGAGGCGCTCGCAATATACACCGGTCGGGGTGCTATCAACGCGATCAGCATGTGTTGATCGACGGGTAAAGCGGACTCGTTCGCATTATAGTCTTGAAACTTATCGCAAAACCAATGAGGAAATGAAGTGTTTATCCGTTGTACGGTTTCCCCAAACTGACGACGACTAAGTGCCGCCCCACCGCACCCGGAGTCATTTGAAATAACTAGCGAAAACCGTTCGTCCGTGGCGCCTGCCCACAACGATGTTTTTCCTAATCGAGAATGCCCAATGACGCCAATCTGCCGCGGGTTTATGCTTTCTAGTGTTTGTAAATAATCCAAAATGCGGCTTAGGCCCCATGACCAGGTCGCAATAGAGCCCCACTCCTGCCCCTTGGAATCATCCGTCTTTGGATAAACTGCATGAACGCCGTTTTTGAATCCGTCATCGAAATCAGGATCAATGTCACCATAGTAAGCTGTTGCCACACCAAACCCAGATTCAATGAGAAGCCGTATTGGCCACCTATCCGCAGAGCTGCCTCTTGCGTCCGACGTAGCTTGATTGTTTCGATAACCGATTTCGTCACGGTTTCTAACCCACGACTTCGTAACGTGCACAAGCGGGTCATTGGTGATCGTATGGTTTCCCATAAAATTTAAGCCTAAAAACATCGGGCAAGTATCACGCCGATTTGCGTCGATAGGTAGATAAATTAGCAATCCCACCGCCGGACCATTTTTTTCGGAGTTGAAATATATACGTACTTGCAAACGTCTAGCGCGATCCTCCATTGCTAATCCCCGTTCGACAACCTCACATCGCAAATCATTAACGACATTTTCCGGTATACGACCAAACATGTGCGCCGTGAATAGTTCAAGTACCTCAGGACGGCGAATACGCTCCCATTGACGACTTTTATCAACAACAACGCCGCCGTCGGTAATTAATAAGTCCGGTAAGTTATAAGCAGGAACTTGACTCTCGTCATAATTGAACCTCGCGTCTTGCCCAACTGCACCACAAGTGACGGACATAAATATTAAGATACACCAAATCGCTAGTTTCTTATCAATCATTTGAATCCTGTTATCCCAAAAATATATAACGAACTAATATTTCCTTCAATTACTCATTTTAATATCATCCACATAAGTTTTACAACGAGTAGTCGTCTTACTTCGAGCAATGCCAACAGAATCGACAAGCGATAATCCGATTGCAATCCTCACCGCGAACTTGGCGAGTGATCGGGGTATATTGGAGATACTCCAAATCCTCGAGAGTTTTGTGTCGCAACCTTTTGACATGAACGTCGTAATCAATCGAGACTCCGTTGAGAGCTTCTTAAATCAACTATCCCCGCAATTACCCAGCACTCTACAAGAGCGCATACTCAGTTTAGCAGAACTAGGTATTGATCTGCCTTCACAGCAGATTGTCAAAGTTACCGAAATTTCTCCATCGTCAGACGACCCACATAACATTACGCGTTTTCTTGCGGATGGAGGAGTAGGACGAGTGTGGATCGCAGAAGATGAGCACTTAGGTCGCGAAGTTGTTTTAAAACAACTTCTTCCAGTATCTGCCGACAACTCCGAAACGCGCGCGCGTTTCGTGCATGAAGCGCAGATCACAGGTCAGCTGCAACATCCAAATATTGTACCGGTCTATTCCATGGACCGAGATTTAGACGACGCGCCGTTTTATACAATGCGGTATATCCGCGGTGATTCTTTTAATGAATGTATCAGAAGACTACATGAACAATACCACGGCGACATTCGCTCTCAGGCATTCCAACAAATTTTTGAACAATTTATTTGCATATGCAATGCTGTTAGCTATGCGCACAGTCGTGGGATTGTCCATTGTGATTTAAAACCCGAAAATGTCGCCGTCGGGCAATTCGGTGAGATCACCGTCCTTGATTGGGGACTAGCTCACCGATTCGATCTAACCGACGCAACGTCGGAATTTCTAGAGGAATCTATTTCTGGTACACCTAATTATTTGTCTCCTGAGCAGGCGCAGGGAATTCGCAAAGGGTTAACACCCGCTA
>JABHUV010000116.1 GCA_018658605.1 Planctomycetaceae bacterium
CATCCGTCGGAGCTGTTCTGGGTATCGATAATTACTATCAAACCCCTCCGGCTCCGCAAACGACTGTCGCACCCGCTCCCGTCTACGTTGCACCCGGATTTCAGGCGAACATGACCAATCAACGCGGATACGAGCAACAGCCATCGTTACCACAACAACGACAGCAGGTATTGCCAACTTATCCGGCTAATCAGTACTCGCGTGGGGCAATAAGTGCTATCAACGCAACGCGTGACGCTCCGACTGACCGGCAAGCGCGTCCAAATCCACTACCAACACAACCCATTCAGTATCCACGAACAGCCTATCCGCAATCGCTACCCGATCCTCAATATAATCGATAACGGAATGCTAAACCTTGCTAACGGTGCTTTTTAACCCCTATCTCGTTACCTTCCGGACTCCCCTAAATGCCTGTTTCCCATACACGAAGAATGGTTCATACTTATGGCGCTCTAGCGATCATTTTCACGATGGCCGGCTGTACGTCTGTCACTAAGAATCTTCAAACCGCGAACGACGCTCTTCCTTGGAATGCGGCGGCAGCCAAAACTCGCAAACTCGACTCCACAGCCGTTAGAATCGCCGCCGTATGGACACATGATATTGTTAGCGTCCCTGGATCTAATCCCGTTCAAGGATTTGGCGGAAGGATTTATTTTTACAACTACGAACAAAAGGCGATCCCAGTCGAAGGGGAATTAGTGGTTTTTGCTTTTGATGACACAAACGCCAACCAACAGAATTTGCAAAACCGCAAACCCGACCGTAAGTTTGTATTCCGTGCCGACCAACTGCAAACCCACTTATCAGATTCCGAACTTGGACCATCCTATAGTTTTTGGATACCTTGGCAGGAGTTCGGCGGTGAACAGCGACTTATTAATTTGGTGCCGGTGTTCATGCCCGTGGAAGGTGGTAACGTAACTGGGCACTTCAGCAAAACGAGTTTACCTGGTAAGCACAAACCGATTCCAAGCGCCCAACCTCATGACCAATTCGCTGCGCCACCACAAACCTACCAGAAACCGCAATCCCAGACAATTTCACGCGAACAATCTCCGAACAATCTCGCCAGCACTGTTCAGACAACGACGTTTGCCGTGCCACAGAATCTAACCCGACATTTAGTCTCATCTACAACAATGCCAGCCAATCACACATCGGTGGCGCCAAAGCTGATCCAAGCGAATTCATCACCAACTGTTTCTGCAACGGAACAACCACAGCATCTGGAGCATAACCGACAACCATACCGATCGCTTACGTCGCCCTCGGGGCTTCAGGCTATTAAGATAATTCCCCCTGCTACCAGATAGCAGGGCAATTGCGCGACCCAATCGGCGCTGAACCTATCGGAGGTCTAACGGTTCCGCGGCCAGAAGTGACTCTAACTGGCCTGTAATTAATCAGCCGCTTTGACTGCCAACTGGTTATCGATTCTTTTGACACCTGGTTCCAGCAACACAAGCTTTTCAACGAAACGCTTGTCACGATCCGAAACGACAACACCCTTGAGTGTGGCCGTTGTTTCGCGCATCGTCACCGATACCTGGTTGAACTTGGACAGACCGGGCAATTTCTTTAATCGCGTTTCCGCCCTAACCTGCACGCGCTGTGGTATAAACGGTGCCGTCTTAAAAGCAATCACATATGGAAATCGTAACGTATTTTGAGATTGATTTTGGTTTTGATTTCCGAAGCCACCCATGCCGCCGAAGCCACCCATGCCGCCGAAGCCACCCATGCCTCCCATGCCCGACATGGCATTTCCGAATCCGCCACCCACAGTCGTACTAAAGCTGCGAGGGTTGCCGGTATCCGATCCACCTATGAAACCGGTAGTTTGGGTTCCGCCTTCAATCTGCCCATCATTCTGTATTGTACCCGCCTGGCCACCAGAACCGGGTTGGGCTGCAACCGTTCCAACAAAGAAAAACGCCAAGGTTAGTCCTGCCAACATTTTTAAACTGATAGTCATAAGTTATCTCCAACATTTACCCGCCAGCAATTTCCATTCTATGCTACGACAACTGCCATAAGCAAAGGATTTCTACACGCTAAACAGCGTTCCTATGTAGTAGTTTCGGCAAAACTGGGATTTATTCGACAATTCAATTAAAATTAGATGCAAAAAGCTGAATATTTGTCGCTTCCAACCGTAACATAATCATACTACATTACTTAATCTGACTTCTTCGCGCGTTTCGAACAACTTGCACTTTAGAAATTTATTTTCGGAACGTTCGAATGTGGCTGGTGTTTAACCAAAACTAAAAGTAAAAACAATCATATTTTTTCAAAAACAAAAAAGGCGTACGATGATCCGTTTTCGACTAAGCATTTTCTTAGCTTTCTGCACACTAACGTTAACATCACTTCTCCCCGTTGCCGTTGCTCGGCCAACAGCACCACAGCTATTTCCGTATAACACGGTAGTCTACTTACGAGTAGACGATTTCCCTGATTTAAAGACAGATTTCGCGCGAACCTCGTTAGGGGCAATTCGAGGTGATGAAACCGTAGCACCTTTAGTTGATCGCCTCTACAGCGAATTGTTGGGCGGTTTCCCGCAAATTCAAGAGGAACTTGGGGTCACGCTCGAGGAAATCCTTCAACTCCCAACCGGTGAAGTTGCACTTGCACTAGCAGTGACTGATACTGCGCGTCCAATGTTTGCATTTATTGCTGACGTGGGCGAAAACACTGAAACTGCTGACAAGTTAATCGAACGGGCTCAATTCGAACATATTAGTAACGCCGGAGATTTAACAGAAGAAACAATCGGCGAAACTGATGTCACGATTTTTCGTAATCCCGGCAATGATGATGATCTATATATATTTATTAAAGAAGAAACTGTTGTAATATGCAGCAGCGAATTGATGGCCACACATCTCATAAATGTGTGGGAAGGGACCGCCGAGGAAAGCGATCGAAATCTCTCCGACAACCGAAAATTTACGGACATCATGCGCAATAGCGTCGGAGCCGACGACTATCAACCTCAAATTAGTTTTTTTGCTGATCCGCTAACTCTCGTTAATGCGACCACACGTGATAATTTCCAGGCCCAGGCAGTCATGGCTATATTGCCTACACTCGGCGTAGACGGCTTTAAAGCGGCTGGCGGTTCAATCATTCTGGCTCCACCCGGATTTGATAGTGTCGCCCATTTCCATCTCGCCTTGGGAACGCCGCGACGTGGTGTACTTAACCTCCTTACATTTGGTTCCGGCGATATGACCCCCGAACCATGGGTTCCCGCGGATGTATCCGACTATAGCACAGTATTTTGGGATCTGGAAAAGACATACGACGAAGTTGAAAAACTTGTTGATCAGGTCCTCGGTGCGGGCTATTTTGAGAACCTTGTTGAAAACAACGTCAACACTCCAACTGGATGGAACTTGCGCGAAGATGTTATCGGGCAAATAGACGGTCGCCTCACCATGATTGGTAAGGTCATTGAACCAATTCGACTCAACAGCCTGTCCCGACTCATATCCGTCAAGCTCAAAGACCCCGACGTATTTGCAAAATTTGTCGACGGAAATATAGAACAATTTGAAGCTCCGTTTGAGAAGAAGGAATACCGCGGCGCGGCATATTACTTGATTTCAACCCCAAACCGTGGTGGACCATCCCCCGTCCCCGTCAGTTTTCAACCGCCCGGCGAACGTCCCGAGCAGATCGATCCAATAGAAAGAGCTCAGCGAACCGAGCGATCCATTCGCGAAAACTTTCGCCAACCCCAACCAACATTTGCGATCATCGATGGGTATTTGATTGTCGCTGATTCCTTCGAACTTGTGGAAGCGGTGATTGATACATCAACAGGTGACGGCGAAAAACTAGCTGATCAGAGTGATTTCCAACTGATTGTCGCTCAAATCAAAGCTCAGACCGGTGAAGTCCAACCGTCAGCTATTTCCTTTAGCCGCCCAGAGCATTCCCTGAAAATGTTTTACGACGTGCTGATTGGCGATTCAGTACAGGACACAATCACCAATCAAGCCTCGGACAATCAATTTTTTCGAGTGCTTAACTCCGCGTTCCAAGATCACCCGTTACCGGAATTCTCGGAACTTTCAAAGCACCTTGCGCCGACGGGTGGCGTTCTTTTCAATCGTCCTAGTGGATTGCACTATATGAGTTTTTCACTCAAACCTGATCCGACGCGATAGATTGTTAGATTTTAGCTGTATCACAGCGGCAATCCTTTTGAAGGAATGCTATCATTGCCGGTGATTACAGCCTAATTCAGCGTTTTACGTTGATAAACCGCTGAACTGAGCTCGGATCTACGTCCGCAAACGGGGTCACTTGTAATTTTCAACTCTCGTTGCAGTGCCCGAAGTTAGTCGCCTTTTCGACAGCAGTCAACTCCGGCTTCCAACCAAAGAGATACGTCTAGTTGGCCAAACCATAAAGATAATCCTAGGTTTTACTATGCATTGCTTGCATCGGGGTTTTCACATGGTAAGTTTCAATAGGCCTTAACTTCCCTTTTTTAACCGCTCAGATCAAAATAATCTATTTCACGTTCAATAAATTATGACAGCCTCAAATCAATCATCAACCGGCCTTCCCGTCCTAGTTATTGATGACGATCCTGATATTCTAACGACCGTCGCATTTGCGTTGAAACAAGCTGGTTACGATGTCTCCACCGCTAACAACGGAGATGCAGGG
>JABHUV010000242.1 GCA_018658605.1 Planctomycetaceae bacterium
TATTAAACCAGGTTATTCATGAACAACCGCCCTCACCCAGAAAACAACAGTCTGCGATTCCCAGAGATTTAGAAACGATTACGCTGAAGTGTTTGGAAAAAGATCCGGACAAACGTTATGAAAGCTGTGCGTCACTGGGCGAGGATCTTCAGGCTTGGTTGGATCATAAGCCGATCAAGGCAAGGCCCACTACTTGGATGGGACGTAGTTGGCGATGGTGTAAACGTAAGCCAGGCGTAGCCGCCATGAGCGCGGGGATGCTGTTGGTCCTGTTGGTCGCGACTGTAATGTCGACTGTTTTGGCAGTGGCGGCGACACGTGAGGCCTGGGAGGCGGATTTGCAGCGAGGGATTGCTGAATCAAAAGTTATCGAGGCCGGACTTGCTCAGGTAAATGCTGATGAGGAGCGAAAGAAAGCGGAAGCGCAGCGACAGGAAGCTGATGAACAGCGAACTTTAGCGACCAAGGAAACCAGCAGAGCTTTAAAGAGTGAGGCAGCAGCAAAAGCACTGGCTTTGAGGGTTCAAGAAAGCGAACAATTAGTAATTAAGCAGTCTTACTCCGCGGACATGTTGGTCGCACAACGTAGTTGGGACGCAGGAAATATTGGTTTACTCAGAGATCTATTAGAAAAACACTATAATTCAAACGATTTAAGGGCCTATGAATGGAAATATTGGAACCGACTAGGCCATAGTGAATTGATGACTATGGAGGGGCATGCTAGGGATGTCATTTCGGTGCGTTTTAGCGCTGACGGAGAGAAAGTTGTCAGTGGTAGTAGTGATAATAGAATCCGGATTTGGAGCGCACGTAACGGCGAGACCCTAGTGAAAATACCTCATGGACCTCGATTGGATCCAATTACAGGCCTGCCGCTATCGGGTGGTATTACCGCCGTCTGCTTTAGTCCCGACGGAAAGCACATTGCGGCAAGTAGTCAAGATAAAACCGTAACTATCTGGGACGCAACTACAGGCGTTAAGACGCTTACTATCAATGCGCATACGCAACTAGTTGCTTGCGTTGAATTTAGCCCCGATGGTGCTTGGCTTGCCAGTGGTGGATACGACAACATCGTTAAGATCTGGAACGCAAAAACCGGCAATTTGAAATTGCAGTTGAAAAATCAACCCAACAACATCGAGTGTCTGGCTTTTAGCCCAGATGGGCGACGGATAGCCAATGGCTGCAATGATTTAACGATTAATATCTTTGATACCAAAACTGGAGAAAAATTACATACCCTCCCAGGCCATGGTGGAGATATAAATAGTGTGGACTTTAGCCCGGACGGGATTCATGTTGCTAGCGCCTCTAATGACGATATTTGCATAGTTTGGAACACGCAGACGGGGGCGATTGTCCACAAGTTAGTAGGTCACGGAGGTGATGTACTTGAGGTTAGGTATAATGGAGACGGCACATTGATTTGCAGCAGTGGTTCCGACAAGACTCTCCGAATTTGGGATGCACCGACCGGTCGTGAAATTCTTGTGCTCAAGGGACATGCGGGGCATGTGAGGAGCGTTGATTTCAGCCCCGACGGCCATACCATCGTCAGCGGCAGCAACGATAACTCGCTGAAAATATGGAGTGCAAATCAAACGCAGATGGCCAGACAGTTGCGGCCGGGCAGAAGGTCAGGGATTGTCCGGAGTCTGTCGTTTAGTCCAGACGGTAGATTTCTTGTAACGGGTCACGGAGACAAAAAACTCCGCGTATGGAATACCCGTACGGGAGTGGCCCTCCGGACAATCGCGAACGTGGGAACCGTGATGAAAACGGTTTTCGGAAATGATGGAAGATCTTTCGTGACAGTGAACGAGCAGGATTCGCGTTTGAGGATTTGGAACCTAAGAACCCTTAATAGCCCTACTCTGCTTGCAGGCCATAAAAGTCAAGTCTGTGGTGTAAATGTAAATTCCGCCGGAGATCGCCTTGTATCCGTAAGCGCCGGTCGCGCCAGTAGCGATGAGTTCCAACTGCCTGAATTAATAGAATCGGAAATGCCTTCGGGGAAGTTAGTGCGTACGGTTTTATTCGGTCACGACGTTATCGGGAAACCAATTTGCTGTGTGGCATTTGACCCCGACGGGACGGCGTTTGTGACTTCCGAGGAAGACGGTATTGTCAGGGTTTGGAATACCAAATCAGGTGAATTGCAGGATACATTGCCAACGCACGGCGCTAATGTTTTATCGATGGCGTATAGCCCGGATGGTAGAAGGATTGTAAGCGGAGACGCCTATGGCACGATAAAAGTTTGGCACATGGAAGAGCAATGGAAAGCCATTTCATTGGTAGGCCACGCACATGAAGTTAAGTCAGTTGTGTTTACTCCAGATGGGAAACGGGTTGTAAGTGGAAGTCTGGATGGGACGATTAAATTATGGGATCCCTTGAGTGGGCAGGAGTTGCTGTCGCTTGATACTAGGGGGCATGTCACTGCAAATAAAGAAAATACAGGTGATAAAGTTGGATTGTATGACGTGTGCGTAAGCTTAGACGGCAGCCGGATTGCAGGCGCGGACAAAAATAGCTTAGTAACCATTTGGGACGCTCGAGCTGAAGAAACACGTTACCAACTTGGCTTAGCATATACTGCCGCTGGACTCGCGTTCACTAAAGAAGGCAAAATTGACGACGCGATAAAAGCATTTGAAGTTGCATTGGATTCTTTTTCAACAGTTGTTGATAAAGAAGATGAGTTGATTGATCCTAAGAATTTCTTTTTCGGGGTTCATGTGAATTGGGCTATAGCATTAAGGAATCGAGAGGAATTTCAAGAATCAATAAGCCATTTGCAAATTGCGATTGCTGGATTTGATAGAATTCTTGTGGACGGACCGATAGGTGAGTGGGATTATACTGCTGAAAGAACGCGAGCATTTAAACGCAATGCACATGACGTCCTCGCACATAATTATGCGGCGCTCGAGCGGTATGAAGAAGCGGCACTAGAATGGGACACCGCTTATAAATTAGTACCGAGTGATTACACGCTTTTCAAACAAACAAGATCGCTCTTGATGGCACATGACTTTAAACGGGCGTTCGCCATAATGGAAGAAATGCTAAAGGATGAGGATCTTTCAGGAGTGTCATATTACAACGGTGCATGTTTGTCGGCGATTGCGGCGAGTGTAATAAATGATGACAAGGAAATTGAAGCGGAGGAACGAATGGAAATGATTAATTCGTATTCCACAAAGGCAGTGCAATTGCTTGGTAAGGCTAAAGAGGAAGGATTGTTTTCAAAAGTGGTTAAGAGGCAACAACTAAATAGGGATAAGGACCTAGATTCGCTTCGTGAGCGGGACGACTTTAAACAGTTTGTAAAACAGCTGGAGGCGAGTGCTACGGGCCCTGACGAAAAGCACATCAAGTTTGCTGTTTCGCAAATTGCTAAATATGATAAAAACAAGAACGGAATACTTGACGGGGATGAAATAGCAATAGGTGCGCAGAATAGCTCAATTATTAAGGCCTCGGTGGATTCGAATGGCGATGGAGAAATCACCCCAACAGAACTCGCAACCGCTTTATCAAAAAAATAAATTTCTTTATGTGGTATTGGTGTGTACCGTTCAGGTAAACCGTAAGTACTTAGAACTGCTAAACCCTAACTCGTGACAATGAAAAGTATTCACGAGAGAATTATTCTGCCGTTTCCAACGCTTCGATTCGTTCATTAACATCCCACGCCCATCGTTGTGTATCAATCAACGCATGTTGCAAGTGGTTGATCTTCGAAGAGCACCGGGCTACGAGCACGATGAGGCAAAACTGATACAGGATTGCGACTGCCCAACCCACATAAAGTAAAGAGCCGTTGGAAAGGAATTCTTTGGAACTATTTTCTGCTATTCCGGCTATAGCCATCCCTATTTGGGGCAAGAGTGTCAAAATGCCAATAAATACAAAGACGAATGTGATTAGACCACTGGGTTCAACGTATTTGTCGGGTTTTGTGTCAGTGAGTATTTTAATAACCATTTAGGAAGCCTTCCTCTCGTTGTATTGATTTAATCATAGTTACATCCTATCAAACACGGGACACCCAAGGTAGTTCTTGGATATTTAGCGAGAAGGAGCACGTGCAAGTACAATTACGACGACTACGAA
>JABHUV010000243.1 GCA_018658605.1 Planctomycetaceae bacterium
GCTGTTCACACACCAATTCAGGCAATCGATGAAATTGCGGCAAAGTACGTTCGGCCCAATAAGAATGCCAACAATGCAAAATATGCGGCCATGGTCGAAAGCGTAGATGATGCGGTCGGGATGATTATGGAAACGCTCAGCAAAACTGGACTAGACAAACAAACCCTGGTAATATTTACCTCCGATAATGGGGGACTTAAGGGCCCAACCGATAATAGCCCTTTACGCTCGGGAAAGGGCTACGCCTACGAAGGGGGCATCCGTGTTCCGTTGATCGTACGTTGGCCCGGCGTAATTGCCCCTAGCTCGATCAGCAATGAACCTGTCAGCAGTGTAGATTATCTGCCAACCATAGCAGACGCTGTGGATTGCGACCTTCCCACCAACCATGAAATTGATGGGGTGTCGCTTTTGAGCCTATGGAAATCCAAAGGGCGACAGTCACTCGATCGCAATGCCATTTATTGGCATTTCCCCCATTATCGTCATTCCCCTGGTCCCTATTCAATCGTTCGTTCCGGTGATTGGAAGCTAATCAAGTGGTACGAAGGAGGTTTCGAACTTTACGATCTGAAAAATGATCTTTCGGAGACCAACAATTTGGCGGCTGCCATGGGCACCAAGGTCAAAGAACTCGACCGTCAACTCATGTCAGAAATGCAACGCATTGGCGCCAAAATCCCAAAACTTAATCCCAACTACATTAGTAAATCCAAACAAACAGATTAGCCCCAGCGCTGCTTAAATGGGTGAACCGTTTTATGAAAAAAAGAATATGGCTTAATCTAATGGCCGTCGGGCTAGCAATTTTGGCAATTTTTGCCACCATCCTCGGTGGTATGATATTGGCCTTCGACAATTCGCTCTGGCCCATAGATGGTTATGTTCTCTATGTTGGGCAAATTTCCCATGTTCTTGTGATACCAACGAGTATTTTGGCTTTTTTAGGAAACTCCATCGCGTCGCCCAGAGGCCATACGGCATGGTTGATCACGCAAGCCCTAATATCTATTTTGGCGACTACCGCCCTAATCCTCACGTATCAAGGAATGTTCGTTTACGGTTGGTGGCCCTCATGACGACGCGTTTAACGGACCTATGAAGGGGCGTTGCGAGGTTGGTGAAGAGGACATGACAGAATGAATCGCAATAAGCCTAATACCTCAATTCCCTCAGAACGCGAGTTTGATTTGGATCATCGGAGCGTTGCAAAGCGGCACGTAACACGCCGATTTGATCGCTCCGCATATCGCTGAGTCGACTAGTCCGAAGATTGTCGTCATTTAAATGCCAATCATCGTTTCTCATAACGGAATCTTGTATAACGAGCACGTACATCTCCCTATCGAGTTCAAAAATCACGAAAGAGAACTTGCACATAGAAAACGGGTCGACTTTGTGCAGTCGCCCGCTAACAACCGTGACTAGAGACGCATTCCCCCAGTTCCTTGAATTCACAGCGCTGCGGAAGGTTTCGCTGAGCTTATCTCGGAGTTGCTCAGTTAACTCAGAATAATCAAGCATCCTGGCTATTCTTTCTGCCTCCTCAGTATCTCCCCCGTTTTCCGTCGCATACTTCGCTGCGGCAAATATTAAATCCTCGACAAATTTGGCATCGGGCATCAAGCTTATAAATGCCGCCTCGTCATCCGCGACAATTGTGTTAAAAACGGTTTTGCCCAGTGCCTCAGGCGATGATTGATCAATACCGTCATCCCAGTATGCAAACACCAATATTGCCGCCAGCAGGATGACGCCCAACACCACCAGGACACCACAACCCGCAGACGCAAAAATAATTAGTTTCTTTTTACTAGCGGCAGGACGTCGTGACTTCGTCGACGCGTTGGGGTCAAGACCAGGAATCGTCGGAAAGTTTTTTCCGGTATGTGCTCCCTCAGGTTTTATCGGCGGAGGAAGTGGCGGGGCCGAAGGAACCGCCAGCGGATCTGGTTGAATCATTACAATCTGTTGACAGCCACCACATTTGCCCTGGTTGCCAGCCGCAGCAGCAGGAAAATTCATCTGCCTATTGCAGTGCGGACAGGTGACATCGATAGTGGACATGATTTATCATCGCGTTTGGGTGGATTGGCGTTACTTATAAATATACTCAATATTTGTTGCCATCGCCCGACAGAAAACGATTTTTTCAATTCAAATAAGTGGGCCTAGGGGTGATGTTCCATATAGTGAGGATACGACCCCCCGCCTAACGAAGCACTGCGTGTTGTGATTTGGTAAGCTGGTCGAAGGTGGCCTCGATGGGATTGCGTTTGACAAATTATCCCGCGTCAAAGGTCTTGCACCGAGCGGTACAACACTTGTATAAAACATTTAAGGACATGGCGTTTCATGACGAAATAACTTCAGTATTCAAGAGCCGCCAGTTCCATATGACCACAAGTAATACCGAGACGTGGGAAGCCACTCTAGACGGGGACAGAGTGAAAATGAAGATTGACCATCAATCCAGGTTGTCGCGTGTCGAATGATCCAATTTGCTGATCTTATTTTTCAATCCTTTATCCGTCGAAAGTCACTAACATGAAATTATTGATTGCTTCACTGGCAATTCTTGCTTGCTTTCCGCTGTCCGTCTTACAGGCTGAAGATACGTCGCGAGCCGATTTAGTAGGCCGTCAAATCCCCAATTTCGTCTTGCCATCGGTTACGGGCAAAGAAATTGCTTTGTCCGATTTTCCTGAAGTGGATTTTCTGGTTATCGTTTTTCTTGGTACGGAGTGCCCCATCGGAAACAGCTATATTCCTCAGCTGAATGAGTTGAGCCAAAAGTATGCTAAACAAAACGTAAAGTTTGCCGTCATCAATGCCAATCTGGCCGATTCCCCCGAAGAGATCAAAAAGCACGCATTGGAATACAAGTTACGATTGCTTGTATTGATGGATAAAGACCAGGTATCTCTCGACATCTTTGGAGCCACGCGAACACCGGAAGCGTTTATTCTTGATCGCCGCCGTAACATTCGTTACGTCGGTCGCATCGATGACCGCATCGGCTACCGATTCAAACGAGAACAAGCTCGTCGGTCGGATCTGGAAGAAGCTCTGAAGCAACTAATCGCCGGAGAAACTCCTGCTGTCAGTGCAACGGAAACAGAAGGTTGCCTGATCACTCGCAAACATACCATTGATGGATCAAAGGAGGTTACTTATGCGAGCCACATTGCAAAGCTGCTCCAAACGCGTTGTCAGAATTGCCATCGTCCCAATACTGCGGCACCATTTTCGTTGTTAACGTACGATGATGCTCGTAACTGGTCACAAATGATTAAAGAGACTGTCCTCACACGGCGCATGCCGCCGTGGAATGCTGATCCGCGATTTGGCAAATTTGAAAACGCCCTCCATATGAGTCCCAAGGAGATCACCCTTCTGACGTCATGGATCGACGCTGGCATGCCTAAAGGCGAGGAAGACAAAATCCCGCCAACTCCGGAATATTCAGCCGGCTGGCAAATTGGTGTGCCGGATCACGTCTTCAAAATGCCCCGCACTTACAAAATTCAGGCAACCGGTACGGTGGTATATCAGTACTTTGTCACCCCAACAAACTTCAAAGAAGATGTCTGGATTCAGGCAGCCGAGGCTCGCCCGGGAAACTGGAAAGCTGTCCACCACATCATCGTTTATCACCGACCAAAAAGTAGCAATCAAACTCGCCGACTTGAAAGCCTCGGAGGATTTGCACCGGGAGAGGAACCAACCATGTTTCCTGAAGGCGTAGGTATCAGGTTACCAGCGGGACATGAACTGGTTTGGCAACTGCATTACACACCTACCGGCAAGGAAGAAATTGACCAAAGTGAATTCGCTGTAAAATTTTGCAAAGAACGTCCAACGCATGTTGCTCGTCAGGATGCCGCTCTCAATTTTGCGTTTCGTATTCCACCGGAAACCTCTCGGCACAAAGTAGTCGCCAGTCGGACCATCAATGCTGACTCCGAACTGCTCGCGATGATGCCTCACATGCATGTACGGGGCAAAGAATTCAAATACCTGGCGAAATTCCCCGATGGCAGCCAACGAACGCTCCTCAGCGTGCCGTTTTACGATTTCAACTGGCAACATGAATACCGGTTTGCCAAACCAGTTTATCTCCCTAAAGGTACGGTGATTGAGTGTACAGCACACTTTGATAACTCACAGGAGAACCCAGCTAATCCAGAACCAAGCAAATGGGTTACCTGGGGCGATCAAACTTGGGAAGAAATGATGATTGGCTTTTTCACCGTCATCCCGGCACGCGAGCGATAACCTCCCAATTTGCAATTCTGACTCCCGAATTGAGGGCGCCGAGTGGTTATACTGTCGTTTATAATGACGACTAGCTCCCATTTTCCGTGCCCGGCGGCCCGGTGTTCTGACTGTTTACTCTTGTTGCACCACGTCTCAGTCGCTACTGTTTGGTCACTGTAAAGTAACTCACTGTGTTGTGAAACTGAGATGCCTAGTGAGTATTAAAAAGACATTTGGACAGAGTTGGGAGTTTTATCCAGACAGTTGATATTACGTCGCGCACCATCAGAAAGTTTTCGAGATTCGTCATGCCTGTTATCGAAATTGAGACACGTATCAATGCTACGATCCAGATCGTATTTGATCTTTCTAGGAGCATTGACTTACATGTCGAGTCGACGGCAGAGACTAAAGAAGAAGCAGTTGCCGGATGCACTAGTGGCCTTATTGGTCTTGGTGAAGATGTCACATGGGAAGCGACTCACTTTGGTGTGAGACAGCGACTGACAACGGAGATTACGCAATTCGACGCGCCACATCACTTCCGTGATTCTATGGTTTCAGGCGCATTTCGGAGATTCGATCATGATCATCATTTTACTTTCGACGACGGACGGGTGTTGATGAAGGACACGTTTGACTACACCTCGCCACTTGGACTACTTGGGCGGCTTGCAGACGGTATGTTTCTTAAGTGTTACATGACCCGACTTCTTAAAATACGCAATCAACTTATCAAGTCGGTTGCAGAATCTGGCAAAGCAGAGCAATTCCTAAGAGGTAAACGACAAGACGGCAGTGCGGTGGGTTAAGCTGAGGCGTAGAGTTCTCAATCGCTTTGATGAGGCGCTGTCGGTTGTGATGATGAAAATATTGACTTGGGCAAAACTTGAAAAGGTGAAACGTTTGTTTGACTGGTTTTGATACGAATAACAGGAGCACCATAACGTGACTACAAGGAACGCTTCAGCGGGGAGTAGGTGCTCCCTTAGCGACGCCACAAGAGAAGAAACGGGGATGCCATCACATCAACAACTGCCAAAAAAACTATCCATTGGAATCGCGATGGTGTTCATGGCAAATCTTATCCCGCTTATTCTGTTATTGGTGGTCGCGGGTGGTCATTGGCGGCCACACTGGTGGCCAGAAATACTTCTGGCGATTCACGCGTTACTCAACATTACCGGCTGCCTTTTATGTCTAACGGCACGCCGTGTGGTCAAGGGGACCGTCTATCTCTTCATCTCCATTGTCACGAGCACCAGCCTGCTGTTTATCGTTGGGCTGGTCATCCTGTTACGGGTTCCGGCCAGTGCGAGCGTGGCGGCCTGCCTTTCGCTCCTACCTTCAACTTTATTCTTTATCATGTTCCTTCGCCGAATTGCGGTGTATCTGAAAAGGGCAGATTTGCGTGTACTTGCTGGCAGCATGATATTCCCCGCCGTTTTGGGTTTGATTTTTGCAGTGACTGCCATCGTGCCTTTCATAAATCTGTTGACAATTCCAATAACGACGATGTTCCTATGTATAACTTATGCACTTTTCCTTCTACTCACGTATCGTACATACCGCGCAGTAGTTGAAATGGACAATCGAACTGCTGATGATGACGTCGCGTCTCAGATGGAGCAGCACCTTTAACTATGCCCAGTTCCGCTGCTCCCCTATTTTCCTTGCCCAGCGGCCCGGTGGTGGGGTAGGGGAACTACGAACACATGAGCAGGGGTTGGGTGTGGGATGACTACGGCACTAATCCAATAGCTAAAAAAAGGGGTCACGACCGGGGCGTTGCTGCCTCGGATGATGACCTTCAATCCGCCAAAGGCGGATTGTGCTAGATCA
>JABHUV010000178.1 GCA_018658605.1 Planctomycetaceae bacterium
AAGGCAGCAAGCCCTTTTCCAAGTCGTCTATCTTTAGTCACGATTTAGTACCTCCATGCACAATTCAGTGTAAGCGCGTGCTCCCCTGCTGCGAGGAGCGTATTCTAAAATAGGCTTGCCATAGCTAGGAGCTTCGGCAAGCAATGTGTCTCGCGGAATGACCGTATCAAATACGATGTCGCCGAAAAACTCACGAACTTCAAGATCAACTTCGCCAGTCAACTCTAAGGCGGGGTCGTACATCGTTAAAACAATACCGCCAAATTCAAGCTTACTATTTTCGACCTGCATAACATCACGAATGACGTGAATCATCTGTGTGAGCCCCTCCATCGCAAAATACTCACATTGAATCGGCATGAATACTTCCGTGGAAGCTGCTAGTGCGGACTGTGTTAAAGGTCCCACACTTGGCGGGCAATCAATCAATACCATATCGTAGGCAGTGGTACTATTGGAAATGTGATAACGTAAGCTTTCCGCTTGACTCGGTTTGCCATCCGCCAAGATGGATACATCTTGAAAACTTCGACTGCCAGGCAGCATATCTAAATTTTCAAAATTCGTAGTATGTATTGCCGACGCAATGGGCTGTTGTTGGACTAGCGGATGTCGATCGGTCGGTTCCAGTCCCAGCCCGGTTGTCGAATTACATTGAGGATCCAAATCAACAAGCAGTGTCTTACACCCCGCTTGCCCAAGGCAAGCTGCAAGGTTTACAGCGGTGGTGGTTTTCCCGACACCCCCTTTTTGGTTGGCGATGCATAAAATGCGAACCACAATAGAACCTTTTATAGAAAGTAAAAAACAACGTTTTGGGATTTTACCGCTATTTATGCGTTTTTGAGAATACCAATCAGCGTAAACGGGAGTGTTTCACGTGAAACACTTTTTTAGATACGATTATTTATTAAACGCACACTGTTTCACGTGAAACACCCATAGTGTTCGCACCGTACTAGCACATAAATAACATATTACTACAATGAATTGCTGTATTAACCCATACATACATGAACTCAAACTTTGAAGTTTCGATAAATTAGAACGAATCAGGAGTGTAAACCGTGGCGCAAGCAGAAACAGATCGTCTTCCATATAAAGTCAAAGATATTTCGTTGGCGGATTGGGGCCGTCGAGAAATTAAAATCGCTGAGAACGAAATGCCTGGGCTCATGTCACTGCGGGAAAAATTTGGTCAAACCAAACCACTCACAGGTGCTCGCATTGCCGGTTGTCTGCATATGACCATTCAAACCGCCGTACTAATCGAAACATTGGTTGAACTCGGTGCCGATGTTACCTGGTCAAGTTGTAACATTTTTTCGACTCAAGATCATGCTGCGGCTGCGATGGCCGAAGCCGGAATTCCTGTTTATGCCTGGAAGGGGATGTCCGAGGAGGAATTTGACTGGTGTATCGAACAAACAATCACTTTCCCTGACGGTCAACCTTTGAATCTAATTCTTGACGATGGCGGTGACCTTACGGCGATGGTTCACCAGCGTTATGCGGAATTACTGGTAGGAATCAATGGCCTCAGTGAAGAAACCACAACCGGGGTCCATCGTTTGTACCAGATGCACGGCAATGGCGATTTAAAAATACCAGCGATCAATGTCAATGATTCAGTTACCAAAAGTAAATTTGACAACCTCTACGGTTGCCGCGAATCGCTAGTCGATGGAATCAAAAGAGCGACCGATGTGATGGTCGCTGGAAAAGTCGCTGTCGTCTGTGGCTACGGCGATGTTGGTAAAGGTTGTGCTCATTCTTTGCAGCGATATGGTGCACGAGTTATCGTAACGGAAATCGATCCAATCAACGCGCTGCAAGCCAGCATGGAAGGTTTTCAAGTGACTACCATGGAAGAAGCGGCCACCATTGGTAATATTTTTGTGACCACAACAGGAAATCGCGATGTGATTCGAGGTGATCATATGGCAGCAATGACTAACGACGCCATTGTTTGTAATATTGGGCATTTTGATACCGAGGTCGACGTCGCTTATCTAAATGACACTCCGGGTATTTCCTACGAACAGATTAAGCCGCAAGTGGATCGTTATACATTCGAAGATGGACATTCAGTTATTTTATTAGCCGAGGGTCGATTGGTTAACCTAGGTTGTGCTACCGGACATCCCTCGTTTGTGATGTCCAACTCGTTCTGTAATCAAGTCCTTGCACAAATTGAACTCTGGTGTAATAAGGACAAATACGAACTCGGCGTACATGTGTTGCCCAAATCTCTTGACGAAGAAGTAGCGCGACTACACCTAGATCAACTAGGCGTTAAATTGACCAAACTTACACCGGCGCAAGCTGAGTATATTGGTGTGGATGTCAATGGCCCCTACAAACCAGAACACTATCGATATTAATTTAGAACATCTCTTAAACACTACGATCTGTTTCACGTGAAACAGGTGCTAAGACAATAAGGACTGAGGCAGCACAATGGTGCACATTGAAGCGTTCAAAGGATTGCGTTACGAACTTGGACATGTCGGAGCACTTAGTGATGTCATCGCTCCACCTTATGACGTCATCGGTCCCGAGTTACAAGATGAACTCTATAAGAATCACCCAGCGAACGTTATCCGTTTAATCTTAAATCGAGACGAACCTGGTGATGAAACTGGTGACGAGAAATATGACCGCTCAGCTCGAGCACTCAAGCAGTGGCAACGCGATGGCATAATACAAGCCGAAACGTATCCGGCAGTTTACGTCTATCATCAACAATTCGAATACGCCGGTCAAACGTTTATCCGCCGAGGCTTCATGACTCGCATGAAACTAGAGAAGCTAGGGGAGGGCAACGTCTATCCGCACGAGGAAACGCATTCGGCAATTAAGGCGGATCGCCTGAAACTGTTCAATGCTACCAAAGCCAACGTCAGCCAAATTTTCGGCATCTATCCTGATGAATCTAACCAAGCACAAACCTTACTTGAAGATGAGATCCAAGGAGTGACTGCTATCGAGGCAACGGACCATCTCGGCGTGCTACATCGGTTATGGCCTGTTTATGACAGCAAGATTATTGGCGAGTTAACGGAAACCATGACTCCGCGACCAATGTTTATCGCGGATGGACATCACCGTTATGAAACCGCTTACAATTACCGCGAGCAACTAGAAAACGCCGGCTTGTTGACTGCCGACCATCCTGCACAATCGGTACTGACGATGTGCGTTAGCATGCACGATGCTGGCATGATCGTTCTCCCAACCCACCGATTATTCGAAGGCGTTGCCCAATACGATTCTGCGACATTGATACAAACATTACAGGGTTGCTTCGACGCAAACACAGTTGGCAGTGGCCCCGCGCAAGCAGCAACGGTCTGGGAGCAAATCGAACTGAAAGACGAACAAGGTATGATCGGCCTCTACTGCCCTGTGGACGATACTTGGGTCGTGGCGAATCTCAACGACACGGGCCGTACGAAGATGGCTGAAATCGCAGGCAACCAAAGCAGTGACTGGCAAGGCCTCGGCGTCAGTCTGTTGCACCGGCTTATCATGGACACGCTGCTAGGTGAGGTAGACCTGCCCAAACCAACCTACGTGCACCAAGTACAGGAAGTCGTCGAAGAACTAGCGTCCGATCAAGATACCAACAAGTTCGGTTTAGCGGCTCTCGTTATGCCAGCAACTCTCGATCATATCAAAGCCATTAGTGAGCATGGTGAACGAATGCCTGCCAAGAGCACCTACTTCTATCCAAAACTACTCGCCGGATTAGTCATCAATCCATTGACATAATTGCGCCAGCGATAATCGGTAGGGTCTCTGTGAATTATGCCTAGCCGCCAAACGAGGCTATTGCTCTCGTCACAAATCGCTGCACCAACTCCGCATCCTTCTTTCCCGGAGCAGATTCAACGCCGCTAGCGACGTCGACTGCCGTTGGACACGCCATGGTAATCGCCGCTGCAACATTGTCCGCATCCAGTCCACCCGCCAACACCCATCCATACCCCCCAAAGGAATGTGTTTTGGTTTTAAGTGTTTCCCAGTCTAACCGCTGACCACTGCCGCCGTAATAACCTTGTTGAAAAGCATCAAGTAATATCGCTTGCAATGTAATATCAAGCGTCGTACAAGCAGCCAGAAAATCAATAATTTCGGCCGTTTGATTTTCTCGGCACCGAAACGCTTTGATCAACGGTAGATCTTTGAGTTGCCGTAGGTAGCCCGGATCTTCGTCGCCGTGAAGCTGTACATACTGTAAACCGAGCTCTTGGTGGATAGCGCGAACATCATCAACCCCGTGGTTCACAAACAGACCGACAAGTTGGATCTCATTACCAACGGCGGCCGCAATCTCAACAGCTTGAGGGACGGTAATACACCGGGGGCTCGCATCATAGAAGTTTAAACCAATAGCATCGACACCCGCAGCGCAACACACTTTCGCATCCGCCACGGAGGTAATTCCACATACTTTCGTCTTAAACAAGCCAGTCATTCCCATTCCTAACGCAACAATAGTAAACAGTACCGAAAACCAAACCCAGCCTGTTGGCATATAAAAATTGGGCATTTGCCGTAATTGTTTCACCCGCTTCCCTATTTTAACGTACTCGGACAACAAGATAGAGGAAATAGTGGAAGTTGGATTGGCAGTTTAGCGAATCTACAGCAAACCAGCTAGACACGCCGATATCCATCATAGTGATACAGCACACAATTGTAATGATGTAGTCGCTGCTGGTGAACAGTTGTTGGCCATGAGTAAATTAGTTATCGAGCAATCCTAACGGACTATTGTTGGTAACCATTAAAAAAAGTTGCCAAGCGTATTTGATATGTATACAAGTTTTTACAAATTAGATAAGACTCCATTTGCGTTTGCACCTTCGCCTGAGTGTTTTTACGCAAATGCCGAATTATGCGAGTCGCTGCGAACGCTACGTCGTGTAATCTTACGTGGTGAAGGACCAGCCTTAATTGTCGGCCCAAATGGCACGGGGAAATCAACCATTTGTGAGTTGTTAGTTGAGCATTTCCGCAAGTCGCACCAAATTGTACACTTCCGCAGTGCAAGTTTCGCCACTGGGCGTGACATCATCGAGCAATTTTCACTCAGCCTCGGCGGCACAGTGCTTCAACAAACTACCGCCGAACTGCGAACAACGATCGCTAGCCGTGTCTGTAATTTAGTTGAAAACCCTGAACCAATACTACTTGTTGTTGATGAAGCCCATCGCATACCCCCAGAAATCATTCGCGAACTACAATCCTTGCAAAACATAGTTCACCAAGGCAAATCCCGTATTTGCATAATTCTCGCAGGCACATTGAAAATTGAGGAAATACTGACAGACCCCACACTCGAGTCGTTCAATCAACGCATCGCTCATCGTTGCTATGTCGCCGCGGCAAGCAGGATGGAAACAAAAGCGTTAATCAACGAACAACTTGTTCAAGCTGGGCGCAGCGTCAGCGAAATATTCACTCGTGGTGCATTACGCCGTATCTATGAATTTACTCAAGGTATACCACGGATTATCAACCTGCTAGCCGATCGCTGTCTTATCGTTGGACAGCAGCGCGAGATACAAGTCATTGAAGAGCACGATGTCGAGCTCGCTTGGGCTGACCTACAGCAGTTACCGCCACCTAAACCTGTGGCCACCGAGGAAGAATCGTCAACCAAAGACAATTCGGCCAAACCATCAACCACAGTCGAATTTGGCATGCTGTCAGACGTATAGGTTACAATAACGGCATGACAAAATACCTCGTAACTGGAGGTGCGGGATTCATCGGCTCGCACATTGTTGATGCCCTAGTGGCGCGTGGCGACCAAGTCGTCGTCCTCGACGATCTTTCTTCGGGTAACCTAGAAAACCTGCAGCGATCAGCTTCCGCCATCGAATTTCAACAAGGTTCGATCCTCGATTCTGAGTTACTCGACGAGCTGCTTGCGGATATCGATATCGTTTTCCATCAAGCCGCTATGGTATCCGTTCCCCGCTCGCTTGTCGAACCAGCGCTCACCCATCAAATCAATGCGACAGGTACGCTCACGGTCCTCGAAGCGGCTCGTAAATCAAATGTCCGCCGACTCATTTATGCGGGATCCAGTAGCTGCTATGGAAACACCATCGAAAAAGTGCAATCCGAACTGCACGTACCCGCACCAATCTCTCCTTACGGAGCAGCGAAACTTGCTGGCGAACAATACTGCCACGCCTTTTATCGTAGCTTCGGACTCGCAACGGTAACGCTACGTTATTTCAATGTCTTCGGTCCGCGACAAGACCCCGCCAGTCCCTACTCAGCAGTGATTCCCTTGTTCATTACGGCCATGCTACGAGGCGAGACCCCTACGATTTTCGGGGACGGCACCCAATCCCGTGACTTTACGTACATAGATAATATCGTCCATGGAAATCTACTGGCTGCGGATGTAGAAGCCGTTTCTGGTGAACCTATCAATATGGCAAACGGCGAAAGTACTTCATTGCTTGATGCCGTTGCCGTAATCAACAAGTATCTCGTTTCCGACGACCGGCGATCCACTGAAGCGTTCAAACCTATTGAACCCATGTTTGCGGCAGCACGCAGGGGCGATATTCTACACAGTCGCGCTGACATTGAACGTGCGATGAGTCAATTGGCGTATGAGAGCCAAGTTGATTTTTCCACTGGGATTGCCAAGACAGTTGAGTATTACCGTAATTTGCCTAGCTAGGTAAACCGATGCCACCGCTCCACAAGACACTCGTCACTGTTGCCACTTATAACGAACGAGATAATGTTCACCGCCTTGTTCAAGCCATCCGCCAAGCACTACCGAATACCGATATTCTAATTATTGACGACGGCTCACCAGATGGCACTGGCCAATGGTGTGAAACGCAAGCAGATGAGCACGAATGGTTTCACCTAATTCAGCGGGGTAGCAAACAGGGATTAGGCACGGCTACGGTTCGCGGCATGCAGTTTGCAATTGAACACAAATATGATTTGTGGATTGCCATGGATGCGGACTTTAGCCATCCTCCCGAGCAGTTGCCAAAAATGGTAGGCACAATTGGCAACTTAGAATCTCCAGATTTTGATTGTGTGATCGGCTCACGATACATCAACGGTGGAGGCGTGATTGGATGGCCATGGTCGCGGCGGTTCATGAGCCGCGGAGTCAACCTTTACGCCCGCCTACTACTCGGTCTCAAACCACGCGATTGCAGTGGAGCATATCGGTGCTGTCGAGTTGAGTTGCTATCACAACTGGATTTTTCACAATTCCTTTCGCATGGCTATTCCTTTATGGAAGAGTTTCTTTGGCGACTGAAGAAACTCAACGTACGAATCGCAGAGATTCCGATTATCTTTACAGACAGGGAATGCGGCGCCTCCAAACTAAATAAGCGTGAAGCTATCCATTCTCTGTGGATTCTCTTTAAACTCGGTCTGCAAAACTGGTTTCGCAACAATTAGCAAACATTCACGACTCAAAAGTCTCATTCACATTTCAAAAGAGCTTACTAACCGGTTTACAACCACTCTCTTGGACAACTAAAATCGTGACTATAAACTGACTTTGAATATTTAAATTGATACTAACACCAAAACCACGAAAGCATTGGTATGTCAGACAACAATGGCGAAAACGTAACTGAGGACACAAATGAGAACCCCAGCAGTTCCATTGATACAGTCATGCAGGAAACCCGCCTCTTTTCCCCGACTGATTCGTTCTTAGAAGGTTGTGAAATTGGCTCGCTCGACGCCTATCAAGCACTGTATGACCGTGCCAAAGCTGACCCTGTTGCTTTTTGGGAAGACTTGGCTCGCAAAGAACTTCATTGGTTTGAAGACTTCCATACCACACTGAATTGGAATGTACCCAATGCCGAATGGTTTGTCGGTGGCAAGACGAACGTATCCTACAATTGCCTCGATCGCAATCTAGAAAACAACGCTGACAAAACTGCCATCATTTGGGAAGGTGAGCCTGGTGACACTCGCACCTTCACTTATCGTGAATTGCACAGTGAAGTTTCACGCTTGGCCAACGCTTTCAAGAAAGCTGGAGTGGAACAAGGGGACGTTGTTTCAATCTACATGCCAATGGTGCCTGAACTTGCGTTTGCGATGCTTGCGTGTGCACGTATCGGAGCGGTCCACAGTGTCATTTTTGCAGGATTCTCTGCAGAATCTATTGCCGACCGCAACAACGACGCCAGTGCCAAAGTGCAACTCACCGCAGACGGTGCCTACCGCCGAGGTAAGGTCTTAGAACTGAAGGAAATTGTCGATGAAGCACTCGAAAAATCACCCACTGTCGAAACCTGTATTGTCCTCGCCCGTACGGACACACCGGTTGAGATGCAAGCAGGGCGCGATTTATGGTGGCACGAATTACTAGAGCAAGTTGACGATGATTGCCCAGCCACTCCACTGGATAGTGAAGCGCCTCTGTTTATTCTTTACACTAGCGGTTCTACCGGAAAACCAAAAGGCATTAAACACACTACAGCAGGCTACAACTTGTATGCCAAGAAGTCCTTCGAGTGGGTATTTGACATCCGTGATGACGACATTTTCTGGTGTACCGCCGATTGTGGTTGGATCACCGGTCATACCTATGTGGCCTACGGCCCCCTTTGTGCCGGAGCGACAATTGTGATGTTCGAAGGCGCTCCTAATTACCCAGAGGAAGATCGTTTTTGGGAACTCGTTGAAAAACATAAAATCACAATCCTCTATACCGCCCCCACGGCTATACGCGCCTTCATTAAATGGGGAGATCACCATGTCGACAAACACGATCTCTCAAGTTTGCGATTACTAGGCACCGTAGGCGAAGGTATTAATCCGGAAGCTTGGATGTGGTATCACCATAAAATCGGTGGCGCGCGTTGCCCGATTGTCGATACTTGGTGGCAAACGGAAACCGGCGGAATCATGATGTCTCCGTTGCCCGGAGCTATTGCAACGAAGCCTGGCAGCTGTACAAAACCACTGCCTGGTATTCTACCGGCGATTCTCGACGACTCTGGCGCTCCCGTAGGAGAAAACCAAGGCGGCAAGCTTGTCTTGACACACCCGTGGCCCGGAATGTTGCGGGGGATTTGGGGAGATGACGAACGATTCCAAGAAGCTTATTGGGACACTTTTCCCGGACTCTACCTCGCGGGTGACAACGCACGCTGTGATGAAGACGGTTACTATTGGATCATGGGTCGGATTGATGATGTCATCAATGTATCGGGACACCGGCTAAGTACGATCGAAGTCGAAAGCGCCCTAGTCAGCCATGAGAAAGTTGCCGAAGCGGCTGCCGTCGGACGTAAAGACGACCTCAAAGGCCAAGCCATCGCCGTGTTTGTAACACTAATCGACGCAGAACCAAGCGACGAGCTAAAACAAGAGTTGCGTATGCACGTGCGAAAGGAAATCGGCGCACTTGCTCAACCCGACGATATCCGATTCACTAACGCACTTCCAAAGACTCGTAGTGGAAAAATTATGCGCCGACTGCTAAAAGATATAGCCGAAGGCAACGAAAATATTGGAGATACAACTACCCTAGAAGACTATACCGTCCTTACGCAACTCCGAGCCGACGACGAAAGCTAAACCAGCTTTAACACTGTGTGTTATTTACCAAGAGAACTACATCCCATTTGTACTGGCGGTCGTACTATCAGGACTGGCAGGATTTTCTTTGTTCGTCAATCGTTTGTCAGCCGCATTCCATTTACGAATCATCTCTCGTGGGTTTTCAAAATTGAGGTACGTCGGTTGCTCGTTTTCTGCCACGCGAGTTGCCATCCCGGCGATCCGCCAACCGTTGGCTTGCTTGCGTAAAACCCAAATAATTTCAAACGAGTGAGTAAAGCCATCGCGACTCGTGTCGCTCCATTGACTGTTGACATAGGCTCCGCCTGACACCAACTCCAACTCGCCAACACTAAACTCGGCCGTCGGCGAACCTGGACTACGGACCACTAGATCATGTTTCGCTGTTTCGTTGCGAGCCTTAGCCGTTAACAAACCCGTGACTTCTTCGTCACTGCCTTGCTGTAATGCTGCTAAGAAATGCTCGACAACCTGCTCGGGCGTCGCCGTAACTGATAAATCAACAACAGGCGCAGAAGATCCCATTGTCAAAGTTCGTGCGGGAGATTCCTGAGGGGGTTCCGCCAAATCCGCATCATGATCCGGATTTAGATTTACAACAGGTGCCACCAAATCTTGCTTGTTGGTGGTCGACTCAGTATCAACATCACCACAACCGGTTACGCCGACTAACCCCAGCAATAACGTCACAATAACACTTAACAGCAATGGTTTGTTTGTTGATAAACACTTCATCGTCGATCACCTCTATCATCTCTCTATTTGCTTGAGTGCATCCCAAAACGATCACCGGCTACACTACGACTCAACAACTATACGCCACGGGTTATGTTGGTTGTATCGCTTGCACTACCGCAACGATACAAACTAAGTTCTTGCGATAAGTCTCGCAAATACTGGTACTTCCCGTCAATCCTGAATCACCGTCCCCTCAAACCCAATAAATACAAGGAAAGTTATTTATTAGGTGAAGATTTTTTATTTTTTTCAGCGATAATACTATGATAGGGTGTGCAATGTGTTGTGCAATGTACACATTTTATTTAAATAGTCGTCAATTGGAGACAAAACTATGAAACGTTTTTTAACAGGCGGAATCGCCTTCGTATTGGCGCTGACGTTCGTTGTCAGCGGTTCATTGGTTGCTCAAGAAGAAGCTACTAAAAAGCTTTTGAAAATTGAATTGCCATCTCTTAAAATTCGCAAACCAGCTTGCTGTGATACCGATGCTGAAAAAGCAGTCTGCGAAAAATGCTCAAGCAAAAAAGCCGGAGTATTCGCAGCTCTTAAGAACATTTCACTAAAAAATGCATGTGAAGATTGCACTCGCAAAGAAAAATGTGCGAAGTGCGAAGCAGCCGCAGCAGACAAAAAAACTGTTGTTAAAGACAAAATCACAGCAACAACCGACAAAGCCAAAAAAACTGTTGGCAAGCTTCGTGATCGCATTAAAGAAGCTGTCAAACGAGACAAAGCTGAAAAGTAGGCCGTAGGTTGCTACAGCATTGTCGACAAATCAAAAAACGCTCGTCATGGGTTTCCTGTGTCGAGCGTTATTTGCTAGGCCCTAAAGCGATCAACCGAGGAACGCTTCCTTAAGCTTCTTGATATAGATCGGCGAGTGCGTGCGGGGGTCTTGTTTTTCTTCATACTCCAACACAATGTAACCACGATAGGCGGCATCTTTGAGGATCTTTGCCAATCGATCAAAATCTGCGGGCTTGCTTTCTCGGGCAGAATTACGGGTAACAACCTTTACTTGTACATTCATGGCGTAGGGGGCGATCTGCTCAATTTCATCGTAGCAATTGTCACTGGCAAAATTCCCCGTATCCAAATTAACGGTGAACCATGGGCTCTGTACATCGTTGATAAATTGCAACAATCCCTTGGCAGTCGCTGTCGGACCACCGTGATTTTCTAGTGCCAAGAATACGCCCTTGCTACCTGCGTAATCACAACATTCTTCAATCGCTGAAACCATCAACTTGTGTGACACCACCTCATCGCGTCCTTGTTTATGATGGCCCGCAAAAATCCGAATCACAGGCGCCGACATTGCCGCGGCATGGTCCACCCACGTTTTGACATGTTGAATCTGAGTTGCGCGTTTAGGATCGTCTTCACCGTGGCCAAAATCATTACCGACTGCCGTCCCAGAAACATCCAGCCCCAACGTAAAGCAATGCTGTTTCAGCGACGCTAAATAATCAGATGTCACATCCTTGGGAAAATAGTATGAAGTCAATTCCGTTCCTTCGAGCCCGAACTTGGCACAATCTGAAATAAAGTCGTGCATGGACATTTGTGGTTTGTCACCGCTCAGAAGTGATCGATAGCTATAGGCTGCTAGCGAAAATTTAAACTTTGGTTCACCCGTCCGTTTAACAGGGTCAATCGCCAAAGCCAATGGAGCTGCGGCGCCCGTTATTGCCATGGCAGCCGTCGTGCTCTGCACAAAACGACGACGAGTGATCTTTTGTAACGAAGTTTCAAAATGAGCGGATTGTTGGCGATTGTTGTTTTTCATGACGAGCCTATGATTGCGATTTTGTAATTATGGGAATGGAACAGGAAACTAACCGGATCGATGTTGGTACTTTTATTTTAGCCGAGATGTGATGAGGACGTGAACCACTCTTGGATTTTTTCCCAAGGCTGTGTATTGGCTACATTGTCCGCCGTTAAGCCACCTCGTCGAGCCTGCACGATACCATATTGCATGACGTCCAAACCAGCAACACTGTGAGCGTCACTACTAATGACAAGCGGAATTTCTCGTTTCCGAGCGGCTGCGCAGTGCACATCATGCAAATCAAGTCTCGCGGGATTGGCATTAAGTTCCAGCATTTTTCGATTATCTTGCGCTGCCTGAAACACAGCATCCATATCAACCTGATACGCTTCGCGGCGGTTAATAAGGCGACCCGTCGGATGGGCAATGATCTTTACGTAGGGATTCTCAAGCGCCCCCACAATACGATCCGTAATCTGCTCGCGTGATTGTTTCTGTCCAAAATGCACCGAAGCAATTACCCAATCCGCCAACGCCAAGACTTCATCAGGTAAATCCATCCCTCCTGCTTCAAGAATGTCGCATTCAATTCCCTTGAGCACACGAAAATCGTCGTCGATCGTTTCGTTAAACCGATCGATCTCTGCCCATTGCTGCACTACTCGTTCGGCCGTTAATCCACGCGCTACCGACACACGCTGAGAATGGTCCGTAATGGCAATATACTGTAAGCCGCGTTCTCGCGCTGCTGCCACCATTTCAGCAAGGGTTGCTTTACCGTCAGTGGCTGTTGTATGCATGTGCAAGTCCCCTTGAATCTGGCTTAACTCAATCAATTCCGGCAAGGCACCCTGCTCTGCCCACTGAAACTCTTCCCGCGCCTCTCGCATCTCTGCAGCAAAGTGGGGTAAACCCAACACTTCATAAACTTCCTGCTCAGTCGCGCCAGCCACCAGTACTTCCTCATCACCGTCAACTTTAAAGACGCCATATTCGTTGACTTTCATGCCAAGTTGTTTAGCGTGACCACGAACAGCGACGTTATGATCTTTCGAACCTGTAAAATACTGCCAAGCAGCTCCAAAGGACTCCTGTGGTACAACTCGCAAATCGACTTGGAAACTATTAAGCACGCGGATCGACATCTTCGTATCACCTCGCACCAGCGTCTGTTCCCATTCCGGAAACTCGGCAAAACAATCCATCACATCAGCTGGTTTAGTGGAAATGACCAATAGATCCAGATCGCCTACTGTTTCACGCCCGCGACGGTAACTCCCAGCCAACTCAATCCGCTCAACCGCAGGACATGCTCGTAAATGCTCGAGCAACGTCTCGGCAAGCTTGTCCGCAGCCGCCCAACGAATACGTGAATTAGCAGCAGCAGCAATGGCAATACCGTCGAGAATCGATTGTTCCGTTTTGGCAGCGAACCCCTTAAGCTCTTGCACTTGGCCGTCTTCACAGGCAGCTTGAAGTTGATCGAGAGTCTGGATATTTAGTATCTGATAAAGAGCAGCAGCTTTTTTGGGACCCATCCCAGGAATTCGTAGCAAGTCCAACACACTCACCGGAATTACTTCAAGTAATTCATCAATCTCAGAGATGTTATCTAACTCAATTAACTGCGTTATCTTCTCGGCAACACCTTTGCCTATTCCTTGAATGGATGTGATTTTGCTTGGATCGTTGTGCACCATGGTAGCAAACGAATCTGGGAAATCCTTAACGACTCGAGCACCGTTTCGATAGGCACGAATTTTAAATGAATTCGCGCCACTGAATTCCAACAAATCCGCTAGCTTGCCAATTTCCGCGGCAATCGCAACATTATCTAAATCCATTTCTTTTTTCCCTAACAGAGATTCGTGTAACTTGGGTGACAGCGATTATAGGCTATTACATTAGATTTGAGGTTACGGGTTCAGAAACGTCAACTTCTTCGTAAAACCGCTGGATCTGTGGCAAACGCATGTACCGTCACACCGAAAAACAAACAAAAAACAAACGAATATTTTATTTTCTTTCGACCTCACCTCAAAACTGTGACCTACCTTTGTTTCAGATGGTGAGAGTGTGTCTTTACTCGGCAGTTTAGGCATTTCGCTGTATGACAAACGCGGGAGTTTGTTTGCAGCTGCTCACTACTCAAAACAGTTAAACCAAGTGAAAACTTGTTTCCAGCATGTCCTAAACGGTGGGTAAGAGCACCAAAATTGGGACAGCACCCAGCGTAATCGTTATATTCGATGTGAACACTAATTAGCATCGAATTAACCGTGTAAAGTGAAGAAATTTTAACACAATACACCTGCAGTAATTACACTGAGTGTTGGTGGAATTTATTCCTATTATGTGTTTAATTCATACCTACTTTTCCCCGCTAAACAGCAAGGCAGAGTGGCAAAAACACAACGCATAATTAACGCGAAGAGAGAGAGAAGTAGAATGAATATTTGCATTAACAAAAGCATACCCATGCAACAGAGTCTCGCTGCCCTAGCAGTCCTGTTGCTCTGTACGACGAGCGTCTCAGCTGACATTTTTGATATCATCGCTGGCCGTCAACCAATCCTGCCAGTGTACAATGCTCCGGCAACCAAAGAAGCGGATCGAGTTGAAGTCAAGAAACCAATTAAAACTGGCCACGAAGTCATCAACCCGTTGACTCCCTTTTTCCCTCGCCAAGTTGTTGTGGATCACAAATTAGAAACACACTACGAAACCAAGTGGGTTAAAATACCAACCACACTTTACCGACCAGCGGTTGATCTACACGCTCGTCCCGGTCAATCGATTTTGTTCAAACCTGTCGAAACCTACACTTGGAGATTACGCCAAGTACCAGTGCAATCGTATCGCCCAGTGTTAGAAGATTCGACAAAAAATATTTTCTCGCGAACTTACATTCCACGGCTCAGCGATATACTCGACCCGATCTTCCCCCGTTGTGATACATCAACGGCAGCGAAATCACCACCGAGCCCCTATTACGATGGCAGCAACCAGCCCGATCTTCCGGCAGCGTCCGATGCAAACAAAGACAATGTTGTTCCCGTTCAACCTGTGGAACCTGCTGATCAACGCCCATCGCTAGATCCTGAATCTTTACGACAACCGGAAACAACACCAAACGCTGCCGTCGAAACTCGCAAGGTAGAAATACCTGAGGACGATACCAAAACGGAAGGCGAATCTGTCTTGAAAAAACCAATCATCACTCCTGCTGAAGAACCAGCAACAGATGATACGGATAAAGCAGACGAGGAAGTACGGGATCCGAATCAACCAATTCCAGATCCTGCGGTAGAGGAAGCCAAACCGGAAACCAAAACGGTTGCACCCGAATTGGTGAATCCACTTGACCGTACCGTACAGATCACAATCCCACAATTGACCCCAGTCTTTGTGGGTTCGACGGTCAGCAAGACTCTACCAGTTCGACCAGTCACCGTTATTTTAGACGACGAAGGTTGGATTCCTCTTAAATAATCATCGACAATACAATCTCTCTGTGCATTCTGTTTGGAGTGCATAGCGATTCGCGTTGCCACCTTTGATTAAGCCAATCAAAGGTGGCATTTTTTTATTGTGAAGATGTTTTCAGTCCAGTAGCGATCCGTTGCTCATATAAATCATAGCAAGCAAACAACAATTCTCGCACGTTATTGCCAAAACGTTGGTACAACTCACGAACATCACTTGCGGAAACGATTTCATCCACCTGTTGAGCTTGCTGCAAACTATACACTAGTTTAAGCACGAGCGTCTCGGTTGCTGCAAGATGGACTAAACAAGGTAAGTGTTGGGTTTGGTGGCAAGTCACAACGAGAGCGTGAGCGTGTTTTTCCGCGTAACGAATGATCCGCCGTCGCGTCCACCAACTAAGTTGTTCAAAACCGTCAATGAACAATAGATCTGATTCTCGCAAAAGCCGTTTGACAGCAGGAAATTTCAGAAGCGGACCGTCACAGGAAAATTCCCCACATGCGTAAGCTAAGTGGTTTGAGATTAATTGTTGATCAAGGTGAGATTGCAGTGCTCGGAGCAAGCTCGATTTCCCAACCCCGTGACCACCAAGAATCTCACACCGCGGATTTTCTTTGAAAATTTGAGCGGCTAATGCACTGATTGAGGTAAAGCCATTTGGCAGAAAAGTCATCTGGCCCGGCTTCGTCCACCGCGTTTCAAATGGATTTGCCATGGCTTTAACGCTGACTTGATTTACTTCCACTTTTCAACTCTGTAGCAAAGGAACGCGTTGTAGTCGAAATCCTTGATCATGAATATACTCACGCAACGTTTGGCCCTCTCGCTGAACTAATATGCGTACTCGCACACACCACTGAATCTTCAGATTTGTGCCTTCGTAGCTAAATGGGCTGTTGGGCAACGTTGTCGTAAAGTGCGTCAATGCTCGCAAATCGGGTTGATCGAGATGTCGAGATTTACGTGTATCTCGCTGGTAATAATGAATGCCTTGATCCTCATCACCTTTACCACTTGTGTACCACAACACCGCAGCCTCGACCGAATGCATCTCAGCGCTTTCAACGGCATCAATTTGATATTCACATTCGAGGATATCGCCTGATCGATATTCGCGGTCGGCGAGGTCCAAACGAATACTAATTAATGGATCAAACTGCATAAGCATCTCCACTGGAACTGTTCACATCACCTGTATCCTCGGACGGTGGATGTACAACCAATGAAAACCCTCGGCGGATTTCCGCGTAATCTCGATATCGCCCAACGGATACAATCCGCCACTGCAGACAATTGAAATTTGACTGAAACGAATGCATTGCGTCCGGCGGAATGGTTACGGTAAATGTTTCCGCGAGCCGCGACTTGGAAGTAATTTCAAATCGTCGCTGCACAAATAGCTGCTCCCGCAATATTTCAAGCGTTTCAGTCCGCACATCCGTTCCTTGGTGATAACTGGTAACCTCTTCACAAACCAAAAACAAACGCAAAGAGCGCACATACAACGCACCACCTTGGGAAATGGCCACGTCGATAGTTTGCCCAGGGTAAATCGGTTGATGAGACACTTCAACTTTTAACGGATCAATATTAATTTGGTTCTTCAATTCCCGTACCAGTATACGCCCAGACCAAACAGCGAATCCGACCGACGGCAACAGAGACAAGGTTGGCAACCACCAACTCCAACCACTGTGATTCGTCGTGCGGTATTGATTAACGCTGTAGCCCACTAAAAACAACGAGACAATTGTCCAAGTTGCAAAAAACGCAATAACCGATATGATTTCTATCGGTTTTCCAGTTGTAACCGGTAACCGCCACGGCTGCGCACTGCCAGGACTCATTAGCAATGTATCGACTATCGGTACATTAGGCAGTCGCCGAGCCTCCTTGCTTTTTGCCGTAAGATCAAAACGATGTGCGCTTTGTGTTAATGAAAACCGCAGGCCATCACCCACTCGACTACCAAGTAGCCCCGTGACAAGCCCCTGAATTCCAAACACAATAAATGAAAGAATCACAATACCCAATAGCCAACTGGCAACACCATCAGGCAAATTCAATAAGAAAAACACACCTGAAATTAAACCCAACAACAATAGCGTCAGACTAAATGCGACATTACCGATGACTCCGAATTTCGAAGACACGCTGTGGCGACTACCCCGCTTTTTTCCAAGAATTCTGATAAGTTGTCGCGACAAAATTAAATTCGATTCAACAGAAGAAAGTATTGTGGTGATTAAAAATTAATGCGTGAATATACCAAAAACCTCTCGGAACTTCAAATTATGATAATTGGTAGTTGAGTGTTATACCCACCGAGGGGCCTCCACAAAACTAAGGCAATTTTAAAGCCGTGAGTTTACCTTGTTTGCCTTGGTTATTACGAAAGTAAAAATAGCCATCGGATAAAGCTGGGAAACAGCGAGTTGTGGAAGCACTAACCTTCGCTCGTGCGACTTCCTCGTACTGTGACGAATTTGCTTTTACTAAAACTAATTCTCCATCTGTGTTGAGTGCGAGAAACTTGTCTTTTACTAAAATCGTATGAGCAACTCCAAAACCAGCCTTCTCCCACTGCACTTTACCACTGGCCATGTCAATGCAACGTAGTGCTGCCACCCCAATATCTTCGCGACCATGGATGCCAAACAAATGGCCGTCATGTGGCAACGGCGTTGCATATTGGCTCGACAAGATATCATCACCTGACCATTGAACCTCCAGATTTTTTCCGTCCTGGCCAAGTTCCAAC
This sequence comes from Planctomycetaceae bacterium, assembly GCA_018658605.1. The sequence continues at coordinate 18,375 of JABHUV010000178.1, forward strand.
ATGCGAGCGCCTATGCGGTAACTAGCGGTCAGAAACACTTGGTTACCGATCGCCACTGGGGTAGCGCCGTTAACAGTAGGCCCTTGTTTACCGAATGGAGTGCTGAATAATAATTTCCCAGTCATTGGGTTCAACGCAATGGCCTGCATCCGAGTGATAAACAAAGCGTAGTTTGTCCCACCAATGGAAAGGATGGTTGGAGAAGAGTAACTTGCTTTCTCAGTTGTGGCTTCCCATACTGTCTTTCCGGATTGTATATCGAGTGCGACGATTCCCACCTTGATGCCACCAACGTTCACCAGAACATGATCCTCCATCACCAATAGTCCACTACCCGCACCAAAATATCCATCTGGTGCTTGGTAATCTTGTCCGAGAGTGCGGCTCCATTTCGGTTTACCCGTTGCCAAGTCTAAGCAGTGCAAGTCCGATGCAGCGCCAAACACAAACACGAGGTTGCCTACAACAACCGGAGTAGCGCGAGGACCTGAATCGGGGTTAAAACCACCGCGATAATAAGCTTTGAAATTCTGGCTCCAAATGATTTTACCTGATTTAGCATCCAATGCCTCAACACGCTCGCTATCATCTATGCGATGAAAGACAATCACTTTTGCTCCCACAACAATCGGGCCTGCAAACCCACTACCCAAAGTGTGACTCCAAGCAGTCACCGGACCACTTTCCGGCCAAGCCTGTAAAGGTTTCTCTTGTTGCGAGATGCCGTTACGACTTGGACCTAGACCCTGTGGCCAATCTCCACCCCAAAGAAAGGAACAAGAAGTGCAAACAAATAAAAATGTTGTTAGGTAAATACACGGAAATTTGATATGTCGTTTCATTATTTTTTGTCCGGCAAAATGATCTCTGTCTCACCTATTATTTTACTGCACTTCGCGAAACAATGAAAAGCGCAAATAAAAAGGACTCCGATGACTGATTAACCATCGGAACCCTAGGATTGAATATTTTTCGGCTAAATAAGGACCTGCTTACCTATACAGCGACAGCTGAATTGGTACGGCAGAAACCGATTGCCTCAAGTGCATCGTATACCTCCTCTAAAGTCTTACCACCAAAATTTGAAATACTTAACAGATCTGCTGGTGTTGCATGCAGCAGGTCTTTTACCGAGAAGATCCCTTTTTCTTCTAAGCAATTGGTCGTACGAACTGTAAGACCAATTTCTGCTGTACTAAGTTCCAAACGTTGTTGTAAGCTACGACGCTGCTCTTCCACAGCACTTAACGGAATGCGTGTCATGGACTCCCTCCCAAAAAAAGTGAATTAATAATTGACCATCCTTGGTCAGCCCACGCTTTTACATGGAAGCGCGAAGCACAAATCATACATGACTGGCACTAAAATGACAAAACAATTCTGGTAAAACTTTGACAAAGTGCTAGCACTCTATAAATCAATTTGGCCAATACGCTGTGAATTTTTTTCACAACCTACGTATTCCCCAAATGAAGTAAGGCATGGCGCCGCTCAGTCACTCCCTACTCACGCAATTCGCCGAGTTCTTCTATAATGATCACTACTAATGAACCAACACTATGAGGATTCTCACACGTCATCATGTCTGAAGACATACTTGCATCGCTCACCGAGGTTCAGCGCCAAGCAGCGTCTCATATCGACGGTCCGCTATTGATGATCGCCGGTCCCGGTAGCGGAAAAACTCGAGTTGTCACACATCGCATTGCCTACATGACCTCCCA
>JABHUV010000200.1 GCA_018658605.1 Planctomycetaceae bacterium
TTCACTATGAATCATGTATTACAAATTGCCGCCGTTGTGGGAATCCTCTGGATGCCATTTTTGCAGCGTAGCACCATGGGGGCCGACCACTGGAATAAACACATTGTCATGGAATTGGGTCATTGCAATACAGCGGTTGCGCTCGACGCCAACGGTGATCATCTTCTAGATGTGATTGCTAGCTTTAATGGCACAGTAAGCTTGTTCATTGCGCCCACGTGGCAGCAGCAATACGTCCTTCACCGATTCCCTGTAGGCAATAAGGCTTGTATCCACAGTGAAGTACTCGACGTTGACGGCGATGGCGACCTAGATTGGGCCGGAACCATTGCAAACCAACATCCGTTCTGGCTGGAAAACCCCGGCAGTAAACATATAAAACAAGGAATATGGATACCCCGCATTATTGATCCCGTTATTACCGGCATACACTGTATTATAAAATCTGACATCAACAACGATGGTCGACCCAATCTAATCATCAACAACTTTCAACCTGAAGAAGGCCTGCGAGATTCCATTGTCTGGTATAGCATTCCTAAGCGTCCACGCCGTGCTACACAATGGGACCGTCACATTTTTGCCGCTGGCGATGCCCGAGGTGGCAGCCATTACATGGGTGCCGGTGATATTGATGGCGATGGCTGGAAAGAAATTGCTGTGGGCGCTAAGGGAGCACCGTTTGCGGACGGCAACTGGTTTGCCTTTTGGAAAAACCCCGGGAAAGGTCGAGTCGAGCAAGCGTGGACAAAAGTGATGCTCGCGGAAAACCAAGAGGCCGCTACGAATATCCTGCCGGCTGACGTCAATGGGGATGGCAAGACTGATTGGGTTGCCACCCGCGGACACGGAGTTGGTGTAATTTGGTTTAAGAACCCAACTTGGGAAATTCAAGTGATCGATGCAACTATCCGTCAACCACATAGTCTAACCGTCGCAGACTTTGATCATGATGGGGACATAGACGCCGCCAGTTGCGGCTATGAAAGTAAACGTCTGATGCTATATCTGAACGACTCTCGAGGGAATTTCGAACTGCACGTACTCGATGATGATCAAGAAAGTTATGACCTGCGTAGCGTCGATATGGACGGCGACGGCGATCTCGACTTGTTAAACGCCGGTCGGGGTTCAAACAACGTCAACTGGTACGAAAACCCACTGAAGTGACGCTCCCAACAGTAAATTGATGTGCACCGTCTCAGCCGCGTTAATTCGCACTAAGTCGTGGTTTGTACTCCGCTCCTGTCAAGCTCGTCAGGACTGATGTTTGCCATTGTCGCAGTTGTTCTAACATGCCGCGTACCACTTCAGGATTTTCCGTCGCTATGTCATTTTCTTCAGCTACGTCATCCGGCACTTTAAACAACTGCGCTTTGATTGATACATCGTTACCTGCCACAACCAACTTATAGTGGTCCGACAATACAACACGGCTACCATCAAAATCACTCGCGGTGATCTTAGGGTGTTTGAAATTTGTAAACGTCCTTGTGTATACGTTCCCCATCATTTTCACCAACGGCGTCGTACCAATTTGCAGTGGTTTGGGGATCCACGGTTCACGTTGCTTATCCTTGCCGACATTGTATTGCCAGAAGAAGATCGGAGCAGGGCGATATTTCAATGATCCGTCAAAAGTTCCGGTCAAGGACAGTCCGTCAAGTTCTCGCTGTGGCAAATCAATTCCCACCAACTCACACAGCGTGGGCAATATATCGCTTGTCACGCTGTGTAACTGTGAAACCAATGGTGTTTTGATTCGCGCCGGCCACTCAATCACGCCTGGCACTCGAATCCCACCATCGTACATCTGGGACTTGCGTCCTCTTAGCGGCGAAGTGACAATTCCGTCACCGGGCGTACCGTTGTCCCCGCAATACCAGAGCAGGGTATCATCTCGTAATTTCTTAGCATCCAAGAACTCCCTCAGTTGTCCGATCGAGCGGTCCATCGCGGTAATCTCGGCATACCGTTCTCGCAATATATCACCAAGCGGTCTTGTTGTTGGTCGTCCCGTTTCATTAGACGTCAAACGAAACGTCTTATCGTTGTACTTCTCGGGCAGATCGTCGTACAGCGCAAGATCCTTCGGCAAACCGCTATACGGCTCATGGGGCGATCCGTACCATATCACCACAAAGAACGGTTTATTGTTACGTTTCGCCTTGGCTATAAACTTTGATGCGGCGGCTACTATAATCTCCGAACTTTCACCTTCGATCTTTTTTGGCGCAGCTCCATTGGCAGACAACACGGGGTTGAGCTCAAAGAAATTGTCATGCGACAACCACTCGTCAAACCCCATTTTTCCGGGGTTCGTCGGCGAGTCACTCTTTACCGGCCCGACATGCCACTTGCCAAAATGCCCACAGACATACCCTTTGGTTTTCAGCAACTGAGCAATTGTAATTTCTTCTGGGCGAAACGAAAAGCCGGGCGTAAAAGTACCGTATCGGTTTGGGTGTCGCCCCGTAAGTACGCTGCCGCGAGTGGGACTACACGACGGATGCGCAGCATAGAATCTATCGAATCGCAACCCAGTCGCAGCCATCTCATCAAGCACTGGGGTCTTCAAATGCGGGTGACCGTTATAGCCCACTTCGTCCCACCCATGGTCATCTCCCATCAGCAACACAATATTGGGCAGGTCTTCTGCCTGTGCGTCGGTTACGGGAATACCAGCAAGTAGCAAAACAAGTAATAATGGGGGGGTAATTAACTTCATAGTTTTCTGTTCGCGTTGGAGTTCGTATATATTCTTAATTATTCAAAAATGTTAAAATTGAAAATCAGCGTTAACCAGTTTGCAAATAACTCTGCCCACCTATCGATTTACTGAATATCAATTAAATGAACATCGTCGCCAACATCTGTCTAGTCTATTTGAGTTTATCTGCTTGCGTGCTTCAAGCGACTACGAGACCTGCTCCTGAGGTTCGTCCGAATGTCGTCATTGTGATAGCGGACGATCAAACATGGTCCGATGCCGGCTGCTACGGAAACAGTGACGTTAACACGCCCAATATCGACCAACTGGCCAAAGAAGGATTGAAATTCAATCTTGCATTCACCGCGACCGCTATGTGCTCGCCCACTCGACAACAACTCTACACCGGACTGTTTCCCGTTCGCAGCGGCGCATATCCCAACCACAGCCAAGTCCGCAAAGGCACCCAAAGCTTCGTTCACTACTTCAAAGAAGCCGGGTATCGAGTGGGACTGTGCGGCAAGAGGCATATCGGCCCCGCAGACAGCTTTCCCTTCACGAACGTTACCAAGGGCAAACTCGCAGCATTCGTTGCCAATCCAGAACCATTTCTGTTGGTGTATGCATCCGACAGTCCGCACCGACCGTGGACCTCAGGTGACGCTTCGCAATACGACCCTCGCAGCCTCTCGTTGCCCCCCTACATGTACGACAGTCAACAGACTCGCACTGCTCTTGTCGACTACTATGCGGAAGTCACTGACTTTGATCGTGAACTAGCAACGGTCGATCACGCCGTGTCACTTGCCAAGAAAAAAGACGACACCATCTTCATCTATACCAGCGAACAAGGCGCACAGTTCCCCTTTGGTAAGTGGACTTGCTACGATATCGGCTTACACGTCGGATTCATCATGCGTTGGCCCAACCACATCGCCGCAAACTCCCAATCCGATGCGCTTGTCCAATACGTCGATGTCGTCCCAACCTTACTCGAACTATGTGACATTCAAATCCCGGCCGGTCTCGACGGTCGTAGTTTTGCGGACGTCGTATTGGGCCATAAGGACCAACACCAACGCTACGTTTTCGGCGTACATACCACACGCGGAATCATTCAAGGCAGTGACTCCTATCCGATTCGCTCAGTACGCACTCGACAATTTAAACTCATCCTTAATCTGAACCATACAGTTACGTTTCACAACATAGTGACGCGAGGTGGTGGGAATCCGGCGTGGCCAAGTTGGGTGCAAGCGGCCCAGACTGACCCAATCGCGAAGACATTGGTTAACGGATACATGCGTCGCCCAGCCATCGAATTTTATGATCTTGCCGCCGACCCGTTTGAGCGAACCAATATAGCCGATCTGCCGCAACAACAAAAAGAGATCGCGCGGCTGTCCAAGGTCCTCAAATCATGGATGCGGCAACAAGGTGACCAAGGACACGCCACAGAAATGTTAGTCAAAGCGCACAAAAGCGTGTCAGGTAAATAACAACGTCCGACCTCACATTCATAGTGTTTTGTGTAAACTCAAGGCCCACGTTTATCCGCTACACTGATACAACCTAAGGGAACTGTTATAATATCCATATGCATACTAATCGCCATCGACGACATTTTATCGCACTTGTCACGCTTCTTTGCGCAATCCTATCGATAGAACCATGCGAAGCACAAACTGCTGACAGCGCGGCGATAATTCCCGCTCTCAACGAATTGAAAGCAAGCGGTGCAGAGCGATCAAACTACGTAACACAAAGTTTACCACCGCGGGCAACGAAGGCCCCCAAACCTAACCTCGCTGAGTTTCGCAGGTCCATCCAACCGATCCTCAAATCTTCTTGCATCGATTGCCACGGCCCCGACACCCAAGAAGGCAACATCCGCCTCGACGCCTTCGACCCGAATCTGCAACGCGGAGCGGACGTAAAATGGTGGATCGAAGTCCTCGGTGTCATAAACAACGGTGAAATGCCTCCTGCGGATGCCGATCCACTGAGCAACTCGGATCGCAGTCAGCTCGTGCAGTGGCTTTCCACGGAACTCCAGATAGCCTCGCAAGTCCGGCGTGCCGAACAAGGCCATTCTTCCTTTCGCCGACTCACTCGCTACGAATATAACTACGCTCTTCAAGACCTACTCGGAATACCCTATAACCTAGCCAAAGATTTGCCTCCCGAAGCCAACACGGACGATGGATTCCAAAACAGCTCTGAAATGTTGCACATGTCTATTACGCAACTCGAAACATACCGCGAAATAGCATCTACGGCGATTACACGAGCAGTTGCGCTCAATCCGCAACCGCCCATGCTGCAATGGAACATCCCGATGCAAGCGGCGGCGGCTAGGCATTGGCCTGAGCAAGAGAAGCAAATTGCCGATCTCAATGAGCAACTCACGAAAGACGGTGACAAACAA
>JABHUV010000051.1 GCA_018658605.1 Planctomycetaceae bacterium
CCTAAAATCTGACATCAATAATGATGGTCGTCCAAATCTAATCATCAACAACTTTCAACCTGAAGAAGGTCTGCCAGATTCCATCGTCTGGTATAGCATTCCTAAAAAACCCCGCCGAGCGACACAATGGCAGCGTCACATATTTGCGGATGGGGATGCCCGCGGCGGCAGTCATTACATGGGAGCTGGTGATATTGATGGTGATGGCTGGAAAGAAATTGCCGTGGGTGCTAAAGGCGCACCGTTTTCAGACGGCAACTGGTTTGCGTTTTGGAAAAACCCCGGACAGGATCGAGTTGAGCAAGCGTGGAAAAAGGTGATACTCGCGGAAAATCAATTGGCAGCAACGAATATCCGACCGGCTGACGTCGATGGGGATGGCAAGATTGATTGGATCGCTACCCGCGGACATGGCGTCGGCGTGATTTGGTTTAAAAACCCTAGTTGGGAAATTCACGTGATCGACGAAACTATTCGCCAACCGCATAGTCTAACTGTCGCCGATTTTGATGGCGATGGCGACATTGATGCAGCCAGTTGTGGCTATGAAAGCAAACGAGTAATGCTTTACCTAAATGACTCGCAGGGGAATTTTCAACTCCACGAGCTCGATGGGGATCAAGAAAGTTACGACCTGCGTAACATCGACATGGACGGTGACGGGGATCTCGACTTATTAAACGCCGGCCGTGGTTCAAAAAATGTCGCCTGGTACGAAAATCCGCTGAAGTAAGGTCACTTAAATGATATTGATGTTAGCCAACGCGGTAATGGTCGTCGGCGCCAATCATGCCATTTTATGGTTTGTACTCCGCCCCGGTCAGGCTCGTTAACACCGATGTTTGCCATTTACGTAACTGCTCTAACATGCTTTGCACCACCTCCGGATTCCCCGCGGCGATGTCATTTTTCTCGGCAACGTCTTGTGGCACTTTAAACAACTGCGCCTTGATCATTCCGGCGTTACCTGCCACAACCAACTTATAGTCGTCCGCCAATACCACACGGCTACCCCCAAAATCACTCGCCACAATCTCGGGGTGCTTAAAATTCTTAAACGTCCGTGTGTATACATTCCCCATCATTTTTACCAACGGCGTCGTACCAATCTGTAGCGGCCCCGAAATCCACGGCTCGCGTTGCTTATCAGCGGCGACATTGTATTGCCAGAAAAAAATCGGAACGGAGCGTTGCTCCAATGCCCCGTCGAACGTCCGCATCAGCGAGATTCCATCAAGTTCTCGTGACGGCAAATCAATTCCCACCAACTCACACAATGTTGGCAATATATCACTCGTCACGCTATTCAACTGGGAAACCAATGGCGTCTTGATCCGCGCCGGCCACTCAATCACGCCGGGCACTCGAATCCCTCCATCATACATCTGAGACTTACGACCTCTTAACGGAGAAGTGACGATTCCGTCACCGGGCGTACCATTGTCCCCGCAATACCAGAGCAGAGTATCATCCCGCAATTGCTTAGTATCCAAGAACTCGCGTAGTTGTCCAATCGATCGATCCATCGCTGTAATTTCGGCATAGCGCTCTCGCAGAATATCACCAAGCGGTCTTGTTGTCGGCCTTCCCGTCTCATTCGACGTCAACCGAAACGTCTTCTCGTTGTACCTCTCGGGCAGCTCGTCGTACAGCGCAAGATCTTTTGGTAAACCGCTATACGGTTCATGGGGCGAACCGTACCAGATGACTACAAAAAACGGTTTTTTATTGCGCTGTGCCTTGGCGATAAATTCCGATGCGGCGGCTACTAGAATCTCCGAACTTTCACCTTCGATCTTTTTTGGCGGGGCTCCATTGGCAGACAACACGGGGTTGAGCTCAAAGAAATTATCATGCGACAACCACTCATCAAACCCCATTTTCCCAGGGTTCGTCGGCGAATCACTCTTGACCGGACCGACATGCCACTTACCAAAATGTCCGCAGGTATACCCTTTGGTTTTCAGCAATTGCGCAATTGTAATCTCTTCAGGGCGAAACGAGAAATTTGGCGTAAAAGTGCCGTATCTGTTTGGGTGTCGACCCGTCAATACGCTGCCACGAGTAGGACTGCACGTCGGATGCGCCGCATAAAACCTATCAAATCGCAATCCCACTGTCGCCATTTCATCAAGCACCGGTGTTTTCAAGTGAGGATGGCCGTTGTAGCCCACCTCATCCCATCCGTGATCATCTCCCATCAGCAATACAATATTGGGGAATTCCTCAGATTTTGCATTAGCTATGGAAATACCGCACAGCAGCAGTAAAATTAGTATTTGATTAGCAATTAACTTCATAGTTTTCTATTCGCGTTGGGGTTCGTTTATGTTCTTGAGTCTTAAAAAGCGTTAAAATTGATACTTAGCAACAATCCGCCTACAAATGCTGCTGTGCACACCTATCGATTCACAGGGTAACCATTAAATGAAAATCGCCACCACCATCTGTCTTGTCTATTTGAGTTTATCTGCTTACCGGCATCAAGCGATAGCGAGCCCAGATCCTACATCACGTCCAAATATTGTTATTGTTATAGCCGACGATCAAACCTGGTCCGACGCCGGCTGCTACGGAAACGTTGATGTGAACACGCCCCACATAGACAGTCTGGCTAAAGAAGGGCTGAAATTCAATTTCGCATTCACCGCTACGGCCATGTGCTCACCCACGCGTCAGCAACTCTACACCGGACTATTCCCCGTCCGCAGCGGCGCCTATCCCAACCACAGCCAAGTCCGCAAAGGCACCCAGAGCTTCGTGCACTATTTTAATAAAGCCGGATATCGAGTGGGACTTTGCGGCAAGAGGCATATCGGCCCCGCAGACAGTTTTCCCTTCACTACTGTCGCCAAAGACAACCTCGCAGCATTTGTTGCTAATCCAGAACCATTTTTATTAGTCTATGCGTCCAACAGTCCACACCGCCCGTGGACCGCCGGGGACGCTTCGCAATACGACCCACAAAGCCTCACGCTGCCATCCTATATTTACGACAACCAACAGACGCGTACTATTCTTGCCGATTACTATGCGGAAATCACCGATTTTGATCGTGAACTTGCTACGGTTGATCAGGCTGTTTCTCTGGCCAACAAAAAAGACGATACCATTTTCATCTACACCAGCGAGCAAGGCGCCCAGTTCCCTTACGGCAAATGGACTTGCTACGATATTGGATTACACGTCGGCTTCATCATGCGCTGGCCAAATCACATCGCGGCAAACACCCAAACAGATGCCCTCGTCCAATATGTCGATGTCGTCCCCACCTTACTCGAACTGTGTGGCATTCAAATACCAGCCGATCTTGACGGACGTAGTTTTGCGAACGTCGCGTTGGGCCGTAAAGACAAACACCAACGCTACGTATACGGCGTACATACCACACGCGGCATCATTCAAGGCAGCACGTCCTACCCAATTCGCTCAGTACGCACTAGGCAATTCAAACTCATCCTTAACCTGAATCATACCGTTGCATTTCAGAACATTGTGACACGAGGTGATGGTAACCCAGCATGGGCGAGTTGGGTCAAGGCGGCTCAAACTGACCTATTCGCAAAGACACTAGTTGACGGGTATATGCATCGCCCAGCTGTCGAATTTTATAATGTCGTCACCGACCCCCTCGAACGAACCAACCTAGCTGAACTCCCGCAACATCAAAAAGAGATCGCGCGGCTTTCCAAGGTTCTTGCAAACTGGATGCAGCAACAAGGTGACCAAGGTCACGCCACCGAGATGTTAGTGAAAGCGCACAAGAGTGTGGCAGGTGAATGACACCGTCGGACCGCACATTCATGGTAAATCGTGTACATTCGTAATTCACCTTTACCCTCTACAACGTTACCGCCTACGAGAGTTGTTATAATATCCGCATGCACACCACACGCCACCTACCACCTTTCATAGCACTTATCACACTTTGGGCAATCCTGCCGTTCGAATTAGCATACTCACAAACCGATGACGACAATTCATCGATTTCTACTCTGAACGAACTGAAACACCAAGGCGCAGAGCGGTCGACCTACGTAACACAAAGTTTGCCGCCTCGTACAGCAAAGGCTCCCAAGCCTAATCTGGCAGATTTCCGCAGATCCATTCAACCGATCCTTAAAGCTTCCTGCATCGATTGTCATGGTCCAGACACCCAAGAAGGCAACATCCGCCTCGACACGCTCGACCCGGATCTGCAGCGCGGCCCGGACGTAAAATGGTGGATTGAAATCCTCGGCGTCATCAACAACGGTGAAATGCCACCGGCAGATGCCGATCCACTTGGCAACTCAGATCGCAGCCAACTCGTACAGTGGCTTTCCACGGAACTTCAGTTAGCCTCGCAAGTCCGTCGCGCCGAACAAGGTCATTCTTCATTTCGCCGACTCACTCGCTACGAATATAACTACGCCCTCCAGGACTTGCTCGGTATACCCTACAACCTTGCCAAGGATTTACCTCCCGAAGCCAACACGGACGACGGCTTCCAGAACAGCTCCGAAATGCTGCACATATCTATTTCACAACTCGAATCGTATCGCGAAATAGCATCCACGGCAATTACTCGAGCAGTTGCGCTCAATCCGCAACCGCCCATGCTGCAATGGAACATCCCGATGCAAGCGGCGGCGGCTAGGCATTGGCCTGAGCAAGAGAAGCAAATTGCCGATCTCAATGAGCAACTCACGAAAGACGGTGACAAACAA
>JABHUV010000162.1 GCA_018658605.1 Planctomycetaceae bacterium
AATCTAACATTCCTCTTCCGCTCTCGCACTAAAACCGGTGAGGAACAATATCATCGCTGGACCAGCACCGAGTCTATTATGTCCGGTGACGGTTGGCACCACGTTGCCGTCACATACACATTCGGAAAAACCAAGAACATCCAAGGATTTATCGATGGCCAGCGAGCCTACGGAAAATGGGATCTCGGCGGTGATACAGGAGCCCCGCCTGTTGTCGATAATGACCAACTGTGGATCGGTTCAGCATTGAGTGGTAATCCTAATTCAACGTTTCAAGGTGCTATTGATGAAGTTGCCATCTATCGCCACAGATTAACGGCGGATCAAATCGCGACTCGATACTCATACCAAGAGCAGGCTCCCAAATTCAACGTCCAGCAAATCCCTAAAGACGAAGTCCTCGTTCAAATATTTGAGGGGGTCAACGACAAATCTTTTTTAAGTCGCAGTCCCCAACTGACCGGTCAATACACTACAGCGGCTTTTGCTTTTTTTCAAATCCCTAATAAATACAATGCCCAAGGCATCAAGATCGATCGTTCTAGTCCGTTTATGATTCGCGCATACGGCAACGTCGTGATCCCCACGGGAACTCACCGCATCTTAGTCCGAGCACGCAATGGTGCGAGATTATTTATTGATGGTGAATTAAAAGCAACCGTTCCCTTTTTTAATATCTCCAGTAAAGCAAGCGGTGCCATATTTGAAGTCCAGCGTGAGCTAGCACCGTCCATTCGTGGATTACAGCGGGGCGACAGCGAAGTCGTATTTAACATCGAAGGTGACGGGCAACAACATCAGTTGCGATTTGAAATGATAGTAGGTGGCGGAAAACGTCGTCCCGAAACCGGTGAAACTGCTGTCTGCATCGCGACAGAAACTGGTGAATTCAGTCTGTTTGGTAAGCACATTAATGTTACGTTAACAAACGAGAACTGGCTGGAATTCAAACGAAAATCACACGCTGCGATCAATATCATCGACCGTAATAACCGCTTAGCGGTTACCACGGAAGAACGCAATTATTGGCAACGGCGCCACGTCGTGGCTCGCGATATCATTAGTCGCCTACCCAAATTGATACCACCAGAACCGGTATTCCCTGAATCAATCCAAAATCCGATCGATCAATTTATCAATGCCCGACTGGGGTCAGCCAAACAAACACCACGGCCATTAATTGGGGACTATTCCTTTATCCGACGACTTGCGTTGGATACGATCGGCACAATTCATGCGGCTGATTCCATAAATGCAATCATGGCCTCAGACCAGCCAATAGATCGTAATAAACTCGTACAACAGTTTTTAAACGACGATCGCTGGGCTGACCACTGGACTGCATATTGGCAGGATGTTTTGGCAGAAAATCCTAATCTAGTAAATCCGACCTTAAATAACACTGGCCCATTTCGTTGGTGGATTCACGAGTCATTTATCGACAACAAGCCAATGGATCGATTTGCTACTGATCTCATCATGATGCAAGGTAGTGCGTACTATGGTGGCCCAGCTGGATTCTCCATGGCAACACAAAATGACGTGCCGCTGGCAGCCAAAGCCCATATATTGTCCCAAGCCTTTCTTGGAATTCAACTGCAATGCGCTCGTTGTCACGACGCACCTTTTCATGATTTAACTCAGCAGGATTTGTTCTCGGTTGCCGCCATGCTAAAACGTGGAAATGAAACCGTTCCGAAATCAAGCACGGTTCCGATCAGCACCACTGGTGGGCCTGTACCCAATATCTCAATAACGCTCAAGCCAGGTGCTGCCATCACACCCGTCTGGCCATTTGCGGAATTGGGGGAAATCGGACTTCCGTCAAATCTGATTCGTAGTGGCACTGACACTCGAGCACAGCTTGCTGAAAACGTAACCGGTCCGGGCAACATGCGATTTGCGCAAGTCATCGTTAACCGACTATGGAAACGGACGATGGGATATGGTTTAGTCGAACCTGTTGAAGATTGGGAACATGCCGATATTTCTCATCCACAACTACTAGAATTTTTGGCTCGCGAACTTATCGCCAACAGCTATGATCTGAAGCACATTGCCAACTTGATATTTACCTCTCATACGTATCAACGAAAAGCCATTGATTTACCCGCAAATGGAACATTTCTATTTCCTGGACCAGCCACGCGACGCATGACCGCTGAACAAATTATTGATTCCATCTTTGTAGCCAGCGGACGACCGTTTGATGCCGGTCCCATGAATATTGATATTGATGGAGCACGAGACTATACAGTATCTCTGAATCTAGGGATTCCGCAGCGTGCTTGGCAATTTGCATCATTAGGAAATGAACGCGATCGTCCCAGTTTGTCCTTACCTTTTGCGCAACCATTCACTTCTGCCATGACTGTTTTTGGGTGGAACGGCGCACGACAAAATCCCATAAATCAACGAGAACAAGATGTGAATGTACTACAAGCGGCAATCCTCAATAATGGATTGCTCTTGCGCGACAATGTACGGTTAGGACTTACAAGTGCCTTCACGCAACTCGCCTTGCAGGCAGAGGACCCTACCACGCTTGTTAAACAAACCTATTTACGTATCCTTGGACGCACACCCGATAAGGTGGAACTGAATATGTTCGTCGAGTTAATTCGCGACGGATTTTCCGACCGACGGATTAGCGTATCACCAGCAGAACTTGCACTAGCAGCGAACCAAAAATATCAATTACCACGCGACCTCGTGTCTTGGTCTAATCATAACAGCATGAAGGCTAATGAAATTAAACTAGTATTGCGCAAAGCTGTTTATCGAGGTGAATCACCCACACCACAATTAAATACGGCGTGGCGTGAGCAAATGGAAGATATGGTGTGGGTACTGTTTAACTCGCCTGAGTTTATTTACATCCGTTAAGCACTGAAGCTGGGAACTTGTAAAGGAAGTATAGTGAATCCTGTCACTCGACGTCAATTTATCGCGAATTCAATCGCCATGCCAACTGCCGCATTGGCAACCGATAGCCTCTTTGGCGAAGAAGATCTTGAACACATGCCGTGGACCTTCCCCGCCGGAAAAGTCGAACACGTCATTATGGTGTGGCTTGGGGGCGGATCATGCCACATCGACACTTGGGATCCTAAACGCCTCGGAGATGCCAAAACGCGCACCGCTGGATCCTACTATTCTCCAATCGATACAGCTATAACTGGAACGCAAGTATGTGAACACCTACCAAGATGTGCTAATATTCTTGATCGTTTTAACATCCTTCGTACCGTTCATCACGAAATCATTGATGAACATGCGGTGGCGACAAATATGATGCACACCGGTCGGAAAACGAGCGGCACAATTACCTACCCATCCATCGGATCTGCGGTATCCCACCATCAACCAGCCGCCTCAGAAAAAGCACCGCCCTACGTTCTCATCGGATATCCTAATGTAACGCGAGGTCCTGGGTTTCTCGGATCCAAGGCTGGATTTATGTATCTAACAGAAACCGCCGAAGGTCCCGCTGGATTAAGCCGTAGTCCAGATGTAAACGACCAACGCCAACAACGACGTGAAGCCTTACTGGCTCAAGTCAGACGTAGTTTTCTTGATCGCGATGCTTCTCAAATAATTGCACAATATGATGAAACGATCTCTCAAGCCTTAAAACTGGCCGGGCCACAATTTATGAGCGCTTTTGAATTGGATAAAGAACCAGCTGTTTTACGGGACGCTTATGGTGGTGAATTTGGTCAACGCTGTTTGCTGTCGCGACGATTAATTCAACGAGGTGTTCGGTTTATTGAAGTATCCCATAACTTAAATTTCGTAAATGGAACCGGCTGGGATACTCACGACGAGGGTCAACTCAACCAACATATCTTAATTCATGAACTCGATCACGCCTTGGCAACACTTGTGACAGATCTTGAGCAAAAGAAGTTACTTGATAAAACCTTGATCGTCGTTGCCTCTGAATTTGGTCGTCCCGCAGGTTTCGACGCCGGTGGTGGACGGGGGCATCATAGTAAATGTTTCAGCGTCGCTCTAGCTGGTGGAGGTTTAAACAATGGGATTACCGTCGGTACCACCGATGAACTGGGGATGACGATTGTCGAGCGTCCCATTTCCGTTGCCGATCTGCACGCCACCATTCATTGGTCGATGGGAACCAACCCGCGAAAACTAATTTACGCTGGTGAGCGCCCTGTTCCAACAACGGACCAAGGCACACCGGTTAAAGAGCTCTTCGGCTAAACACAGATTCTTTCTGATGCATTAATTTGTGGTGTCCACTCGGCGAATATACACAAAATAACTCCCCCGTATTTTCCCATTTGGTAACGTCATATACGTCTGCAGCTTGGCAGGGCCCTTGGGTAGTTCCAATTTAAATGTGATCGAGTGCCGCAATTGTTTTTCGTCCAAGACTGCGGTTTTATTATGACCACCTACTTGGATCGCAGCACTAACGGCATCCAGCGGTTTGTTAATATGTTTTGGCCATCGTCGAAGTTCGATTTCATACATTCCGGCATTAGCCACGTCAATTGCCCAAAAACCATTCCCCATCGCTCCGCTACGAACATGATTTTGGTGCCACGGTGTCATGCCGCCGGCAGCATGCCAATCATGTGAATGTAACAACGATTCAGGTTGTTCGCCGCTGCCAACTGTAATTCGCACAAACTGACTAAATACAGGTTTTAAACTATTCCACCATTGGTCATATTCTGCTGTTAGT
>JABHUV010000119.1 GCA_018658605.1 Planctomycetaceae bacterium
AAATTCGGTGCAGATCACGTCGCCATCGGTACCGACGTTGCCTATACGTCCCAAAACGACGCAATCGAACGGCGTAAGATACCATCACGCGGCCGCCGTCGCAAAGAATTCCGTTCGCTCTGGCCCGACGACCCCTTTCCCACCACATCCATTATGACAGGCAGCATGGCCTGGACCAACTGGCCACTATTCACCGTCGGACTAGTACAAAGAGGCCACAGCGACGAAAACATCCGTAAAATCATCGGCGGCAACGTCATGCGAGTCCTGGGTGATAGCCAACGCTAAGAAATGAAAGGCTGAGGGCGGGATCCTACTCGTGTGCTTTGCAATACCCAATGGATAGATACCCGACACGCGGTATATTACAATACAAAACATGAATAACCACCAAACGACGCGTCGAACATTTCTACAAACATCCATCACTGCAGCCACCATTGCGGGCACTGCATTTCATTCGGCCACGGCCGCGGAGGATGTCAAACCTCAAAGCCCCAACTCACGATTACGAGTCGGCGCGATCGGATTACGTTACCAAGGATCCGTCATTACTGAGAAAGCCCAACGCTATGGAGACATCGTAGCTCTTTGTGATGTTGATCAACATGTACGCGAGCAAGCCCGCGCCGCATTTGGCAGCACCCCCCGCATCTACGAAAACTATGTCGACATGCTCGCAGGTGCCAATCTGGACGTTGTCCTCATCGGAGTCCCTGATCATTGGCACGTAAAAATGGCCGCCGACGCCCTCCGCGCAGGCAAAGACGTCTATGTCGAAAAACCTTTGTCACTCACCATCGACGAAGGTAAATTTCTCCGCTCAGTCGTTAAAGATACAAACAAAATCCTCCAAGTCGGATCGTGGCAACGCAGCGACTCACGCTTTCGACTCGCCATTGAACTAATCCGCGCCGGACGTATTGGCAAACTCACCAACGTTGACGTCGTCCTCGGTAAAAACAAAATTGGCGGCCCTTTCGAACAATTCAAGGTTCCCAAGCATTTCAACTGGAACCTCTGGAAAGGGCAAACGCCCGACTACGGCTATATCCCCGAACGCGCCCATTACACATTTCGCTGGTGGTACGACTACTCCGGCGGACAAATGACCGACTGGGGTGCCCATCACCTCGACATCGCTCAATGGGGCATAAACTCGTTGCCGGTAGAGATCAACGCCACCGCAAAATATCCAACGACTGGCCGCGATAGCTACGATGTTGCGATCGATTTCCACACTACCTATAAATACGCTAATGATGTCGTTATGACCGTCTCCGATACCGGCCGCAACGGAATCATGTTCACTGGCACCGCGGGGCGCATTTTCGTCAATCGAGGCACACTCACCGGTAAACCTGTAGAGGCGTTAGCCACCAACCCGCTCGACCGCAGCGACTGGAACGACTACGCTCACGACAATCTAGACCGCCCACTGCGTAACGGCAAACTTGATGCCATCGTCAATCACATGGGCAACTTCTTTGATTGCATCACCACTCGACACGCTCCGATATCTGACGTCGAAAGTCAACACCGCAGCGTAACGACTTGTCACCTTGGCAACATTGCCCAGCGACTAGGCCGTACCATCAAATGGGATCCTCAAACAGAAACGTTCCCTGAGGATAAAGAAGCGATTGCACTAATGTCACGCGAACAACGTAGCGGATTTGAAATTAAATAAGTCAACCAGTTACTATGCAGTTACACCACATCTCGATCATTGCTCTTTCCCTAGTATGCACATCAACACTGCATGCCGAGCGCCTAAGACACCTGCGCATGGGTGAGCAAGAATGGGATACGTTCGCTCCTCAAAGTGAATCAGATTCGTTGAACCACACTTTCAATGTCGATCTGGACGAAATCCCTCGCAGCGTCTCGTTTGAGCAAGTCGACGTGAAACAACAATGGACTCTTGCGATAAACAGTAAAACTATCGGCAGGCTGCCACGTGATGAAAACCACATGGTCGTCTTTTTTGACATACCCGAGGGCGTGATCAAACCTGGCAGCAACAAACTAACCCTAATCCAAACAGGGAGCAAAAACCCCGATGACATTTATTTTGGCTATCTCCGTTTTCACAACGTCTCGAAGCAGGAATACTTGACACAGCGCCAAATTTCAATCCAAGTCAACGACGTCGCAACGAATCAGGGCACACCCTGTCGCCTAACAATTCTCAACAGCCGTGGCTGTTTGGCGAGTACCGGCAACGAATCAACGGACACGACAGCCGTTCGTGAAGGTGTGATCTATAGCAGCACGGGTCAGGTCACAATCCAAGTAGCACCCGGCAAGTACACAATCTATGCCGGACGAGGAATGGAGTGGAGCATCGACTCGGTAAGAGTTGATACCACTGCGGCGAGCACAACCACAGAACCACTCCGGCACCATTTGACCATTCGACGTGAAGTCGACACCACAGGCATGGTTGCCTGTGACACTCACGTCCACACCTTTACCTATTCGCGTCACGGCGATGCTTCCTTAAATGAGCGGATTATTACTGTTGCCGGCGAAGGGATAGAACTACCGGTCGCCACCGACCACAACCTGCACATCAACTACGCTCCGCTAGTGAACCAACTTGGACTAAATCAATACTACACACCCGTGATTGGTAACGAAGTAACCACTCGCGTCGGGCACTTCAACATCTTTCCCGTTGCAAACGGCACCCCACTACCCAATCACACGCTAAAAACATGGAAGGAAATCGCCGCCTCGATACGCAACAAAACTGGAGCCAGTGCGATTATCTTAAACCACGCCCGCGACGTGCACGGTGGAATCACTCCCTTCTCACCCCTACGGCACAACCACGTGACTGGCCGCAGTCAACTGGGTTGGCAGTTTCCCGCAACCGCAATGGAACTGGTAAATTCTGGCGCCATCCAAACGGACGTTATGCGACTTTACCGTGACTGGTTCGGGTTACTTAACCGCGGACTTTCGGTAACTGGTGTTGGCTGCAGCGACTCTCACGACGTCGCACGGCATTTCATCGGGCAAGCGAGAACCTACATCTATTGTGACGATAGCGACATCGGCAACATCAACGTCAAAAACGCCGTCCAAGCATTTACCACTGGTAAAACCAATCTAAGCTACGGACTACTCACAACCATGCTCATCAACAAACAGTTTGGTCCGGGCGAAATCACTTCGGGAAAATCTCGCCTCATGGCGGACATTAAAGTACAGGGACCATCTTGGGTCACCGCCAGACGACTTGAGATATATGCTAACGGCGAGCTCTTCAAATCAATCACGATCTCTGGCGGAAAACAACCAGGCATCAAATGGAGCGGAAAAGTTGACTTATCGCGTTTGAGACACGATTGCTTCATCGTCGCTATTGCGCGCGGCGACGGAGTCGCTGCACTGCACTGGCCCACCGCCAAACCCTATCAACCTACATCCAAACACTTTGAACCTTACACCATTGGGTCCACCGGCGTGATCTATCTAGACGTCGATCGTGATGACCATTTCGCCTGTGCCAAGGAATATGCTCAATCACTGATCGACAAGCACGATACAATGTCTACTTTGTTCCGTGCATTAAAGGGGTATGACACCGCAGTCGCTGCTCATGTCGCTGAACTACTTGACCAAGGTGGCAAATCGCTACACGATGCTGACATTCAAAATCATCTCAAAAAATCTGCGCCTGTAGTGCGGCGAGGTTTTTCACAGTACACCCGCGCCGAGCTCGCAGCAACTCCCTAACAAGATGACAACGACATCTCCATTTACACATCACTTTGAAATCCGCAATGACACGACCTATCTGAACCACGGGTCATTTGGAATTACACCGTCGTGCGTGAAACAGATTCGTGATGAGTGGACGCGAAAACTCGAAGAGCAACCGATGGACTTTTTGTGCCGCGTCCAAACCGATGCAATCCATGATGCCAAGCAGCACCTCGCCGAATTCCTCAACACGGCTGCTAGCAACCTCGCATTTGTGGACAACGCAACTTGGGCAATGAACGTGATCGCTGGCTGCTTTCCGTTATCAACTGGCGACAATGTCGTGATAACCGATCATGAGTATGGTGCCGTTACCCGCGTATGGCAACGAACGTGCGAAGCTAAGGGTACAGAACTGCGCACCGCGACACTCCCGCCTTACATGCATGACATTGACGAAATACTAGACAGTCTATTTGCAGCTTGTGACGACAACACGCGACTGATCATTGTCAGTCACATTACCTCCGCAACCGCCATCACATTACCAATCAAGGAAATCTGCGAACGAGCCAAACGAGAAGGGATACTCGTCTGCGTCGACGGTCCACATGCCTTAGCCCAGCTCGATGTCGACCTCACGGACCTTGGCTGCGATTTTTACACGGCTAGTTGTCACAAATGGTTATGTGCTCCGCTAGGATCTGGTTTTGTTTACATCGCTCCTGAACACCATCAATGGGTTCAAACCCCAGTACTCAGTTGGGGGTTAATTCAACCAGACATCCCAGAAACATGGGACGACGAATTTGTCTGGGTAGGCACTCGCAACATCGCGGCCTATTTGAGCATCCCCGCAGCGATCGAGTTCATGACAAAAATCGGGCTTGATACATTCAGAGAATACACTTTCAACCTATCGTCCAACGCCCGCGCAACTCTATTGCAGGAATTCAGTGGAACTTGCTTAGTTATCGACGATCACCGATGGTACGGCACGATGGCCCACGTCCAGTTACCCGACGGCGATTGTGTATCGCTGCAAAGAGCATTGTGGGAAAAGCACCACATCGAAGTCCCCATCATTGACTGGCAAAACAAACGTTGGGTGCGGGTCTCAAGTCATCTCTACAACACATCCACCGACCTAGACAGGTTAGTCACCGCATTGAAGGTCGAGTTGTAATCAAGGGCATACTATTCTATGGCTAGTTAACTATTAATAAACACTTGTCGCTCAACAATCTGTCTGCAACGGATAAGCATCTTGCCGGACATTCTTGTAATCGAAACAGGAAAAATCAGGGCGATGCACCCCTGGCGTGTCGGCATCGAGTATCAATTCTGCTAGCGGTCCAATATCTGCGCGGAAATGTACGGCACTCTTTAAAACCAGCAATTTATAATCAGCGAAATCCACTCCGACTGTCGCCGCCATAT
>JABHUV010000245.1 GCA_018658605.1 Planctomycetaceae bacterium
ACTTCCTGCCGAAATCCAAAAGTTCACACAAACAATCGAAGATGCTGATCACCTTTCGTTCGTACAAGGAGGTGGCCATGGCGGATCACACCCACATCTTGTCAACGAATTTATCTCGGCTCTGCTCGAAAACCGCGACCCGCTGCCAAATGCTGTGACTAGCGCCAATTGGACCTGCGTTGGAATCTGTGCCCACGAATCTGCAATGCAAGGTGGACAGGTCGTTAAACTGCCTGAATTCACATTGTGTTAAACATTATTCGCAGATTTCAATTTCAGCGCCAAATTGTTCCTTAACCATACGTCTAAGTTGTTCCTACAAAGGAAAAATAATTGGTTGCTCCGAAAACCTGTATAATCGCAAGTCGGTTGGAAAGAGAATCTGCATGCCTATCAACATCCGTTGCTTAACACCTAATTTCCAACATGGAACGGGCGGAAACTCCGTCACTGCAAAACGTTGGGGAAAGTTCCTTAAAGCACTAGGTCACAAGTTCGAGATTACTTCTGATCCAACTCCAAAGTCATGTGATCTTCTTATTGCATTGCATGCACGGAAAAATGCTGTGGGCATTAAACGTATGGCCAAACAATTCCCACACGTTCCTATCGTTGTAGTCTTAACCGGAACTGACCTGTATCGCGATATTACAGGCAACCAGACGGCCCAACATTCCTTGGAATTGGCAACACGACTTATTGTCCTACAACCCTTCGGGGTGCACGCTGTGCCTGATGAATATCAGAAGAAAACGGTTACAATCCTACAATCTGCCAAGCCTCCAGCAACCTTTTGCAAACCATTAAAACACAACTTCGAAGTGACTGTGGTTGGTAATTTACGTAGTGTAAAAGACCCTTTCCGAACGGCCATGGCTTCGAGGCTTCTGCCAGATGCCTCTCGGATTGTTGTGACACATATTGGTGCCGCGCTGACACCCTCAATGAATACCCGGGCAAACCGTGAAGAACTAATCAACCGCCGTTATACCTGGCGCGGCAGTTTGACACAGCATCTCACGCTCAAAGCAATCGCTCGCAGTCGGTTATTGGTAGTCTCATCAAAGATGGAAGGCGGGGCCAATGTGATTTCCGAAGCGATTATCGCTGGAACCCCCGTTCTATCGACTCATATTTCTGGGTCATTAGGCATGCTTGGCAAGGATTATCCGGGGTATTTTCCAATCGGAGACACAGCGGCACTCGCCGCATTATTGTGGCAAGCAGAAACAGACACAAATTTATATAAACAACTACGCGATCACTGTCTAAAACGAGCAAAGATGTTTCATCCTGATAAAGAGCGTAAATCGTTAAAAAATCTACTGACTGATCTTGGATTGGCCTAGTTGATTTTACTGAATGGAAAGTATGTATTATGAAACCATCTCGATGTCGATCTCTGCTGTCACTGCTATTGATAACCTTCGTTGTGGGGCAAACTGCACCACTCAAAATAGCTCGCGCGGGCGAAGATTTACAAGTCACACTACCGCCAATTATCTATGCGGTTGTAGGAATCAAAACAAATATTTACTTCGACAATATCGTCTTGGTAAAAGACACCACTGCTTATCAATTCAAGTTCACGTGCGATCTCGGTATGACACAAGCTCAACGTTGGACATTAACAGCCACTAAACAACAACTAGGCGATCACCCATTATCGCTACAAGTTAATGCGTCCGACGGCACCCCTCTCGCAAAATCCAACACCATCGTTCGTGTCATTCGCATACAATCTAAATCACAAAAACCTCTCAAACTGTTAATAATCGGAGACAGCCTGACTCATGCAACAACGTACTGCAACGAAATCGCTCGCCTTTTATCGCAACCAAATAATCCTCCATGGAAAATGCTGGGAACTCATAAACCAACCTCCGCCACAGATGGTGTTGCCCATGAAGGGTACGGGGGATGGACTTGGCAACGATTTGCAAGCCACTTTGAGCCTAATCCTGATGGTACGTATAAGAAGAGAAGCAGTCCGTTTGTATATCAAAGTTCAGCAGGGAAATCAAAACTCAATGTGACCAAGTATTTCGATGAGCACTGTGATGGTGAAATCCCAGATATTATTGTGATCATGCTGGGAATCAATGATTGTTTTAGTGCCAACTCGAATGATCCAACCTCGATCAACAGTCGAGTTGATACCATGTTTGAACACGCTAATATTTTATTAGGAGCTTTGCAATCAGCTGCTCCAAAGGCACGCATCGGCATCTGCTTAACTACACCAGGAAATTCGCGGCAAGAGGCCTTTCAAGCCAACTATCAGGATCGTTATACCCGCTGGGGTTGGAAACGAATCCAACACCAACTCGTCCAACGACAAATCGCATTCGTGCAATCAGCACAAAAACAAGACGAACCCTTATTTATTATTGCTACCCAGTTGAATTTGGATACGGTCGACGGTTATCCGGTAAATAACGGAGTGCACCCGAACGCCGCAGGTTATCAACAAATTGGAGCGACGATCTATGCTGCCATCATGGCAAATCTTATCGACCGATAGATTCACAATTAACATGATACGTCGCCATCCGTTCGGCTACTTTTTAGGCTTGGACAGTTTCAGGCGATGTGAAAGTAGCCAATCATAGACTTCTTTATTCGCATACGTCTGACTCCATGAATTGTGATTCACACCAGGATAAATCGTCATTTTAGCTTTCTCTCCACCCAGTTTTTTGATCGCTTCTACCATTGCCGTACTTTGAGA
>JABHUV010000123.1 GCA_018658605.1 Planctomycetaceae bacterium
GAACTCCCGCTTCGACTAACCGCCGCGCCATCAGAAAATTCTGAGGCACTCGTGGAGCTCCGTCACCCTTAGGCTTAGTCGCATCATCACTACCATATCGCTCAACTAATTTAGGATCTTCCGACGAAACATCTAGCGCATTAAACAAATCTGACGATGTCAAAATTCCCATCGCTCGTTGTGAAAAAGCATCCATCCCTTGCATCTGTCCGCTACTGTCCCACTGCCGACGAAAACGGTCAAAGGCAGTAAGTAATCCACGGCGGTCGCCCAGACGCTCAGTCGTAATCCCGTTAAGTGTCAAATCTCCCTTACCGGGACCGCTTGGCCTAAAGCTACTATGCCCTAAGCCCAAAAATCCTGTCTTGGGTTCATTGTAGGGCGTGTGTTTTGTGGTGTAGCACAGGCTTACAAAAGGAGGCACTCCATCGTGAACGGGGCCTTTGAAATGCGAAGCTACGCTGCCGACGTGCGGCCAACCGCCCGCAGGTTCGTTGGTAGGGCGATTTCCAGTAAAACACTGGAACCCCGTGTGTCCGCTTTGGCAATCAGACATCGTACGAATCGGGACCAACTTGTCCATCATGCCTGCCATCTTCGGCATCAATTCACAGATTTCTATACCAGGTACATTGGTTTTGATAGGATTTAATTCGCCTCGCACTTCACTCGGTGCGTCAGGCTTTAAATCATACATGTCTTGATGCGGCGGTCCACCACAACAATAAATCATGATGACTGCTTTGTGAGAATTAGTAACACCCGCGGCCGCTTCTTGCCGAAAGAGGTCTTCCAACCCTAATCCAGCAGCACCCAATGAGCCTATTTGAAGAAAAGAACGCCGACTAACGGAATCGCAATAAGTAGAGCTTTTGGATTGACGATCAAAGATATTCAGCATGGAAAACTCAGAATTCTACGTTGTTTGTTGGCCACTGCAAATTAACGCGGCGGCGACACTCTTAAACTAATTCAACCATCGGTTTAGCGTTAGGATCGACCGGATAATACGGCCGGCCACGTAAATCAAATTCACGGATTGCACGTAAATTAAATCCGATTTGATGATACAGCGTGGCAGTGATTTCTGCGAACGTAACAGGGCGGTCAATCGCGTGTTCACCTAACCGATTCGTTTCCCCAATCACTTGTCCATGATTCATTCCTCCTCCAGCCAACAAAGCTGTGGAAACATTCGGCCAGTGATCACGACCTGCATTGGCATTGATCTTGGGCGTCCGTCCAAATTCACCCCACACAACAACACTCACATCTCGATCCATACCGCGATCGTGCAAATCTTGCACTAACGAACTCACCGCGGCGTCTAGCATCGGCATATCTTCACGGCCGCGTTTAAAGTTTCCGCTGTGCCAATCCCAGCGACTGAAGTTCAACGAGACGCACCGCGCACCTGCTTCGACTAAGCGTCGTGCGATCAAGAAATTCTCGGTCATTTTCGGTGCACCATCCGCTCGGAAGGTTGGGTCACCCTTGCCATAGCGAGCCAAAGTTTCGTCACTTTCTTTGGTAATGTCCATCGCATCAACCAACCGTGACGATGTTAAAATCCCAACCGCTTGATCGGTAAATGCATCCATCCCGACCATCGATCCAGTAGCATCAACGGTCCGTTTAATACCGTCAATCGAGTTCAATAATGCATTGCGATCTTGCAAGCGGTCTAGCGTGATACCTTGCAACACCATGTTCTCTGTCTTGTTCGTTTCACCTTTTCCACCAACAAGTCGAAATGGCGCGTGTGCTAAACCCAAAAATCCGCCATTACCCGGGTCGCCCCATGGTCCATGGCCTGTTTTATAAAACAAGCTACAGTGCGCTGGTACGCTTTGATTGACTGGCCCCTGAACTTTTGAGATCCAAGCACCTTGTGAAGGCCAACCTCCGGCAGGAGCATTATTGGGCCCGAATCCGGTCACTGCCTGATGGGCTGCATGTCCACCATTGGCACCAACAATCGATCGAACAACGGTGAACTTATCCATCATTGCGGCAATCTTCGGGAACAATTCACCAATTTGGATACCCGGTACGTTAGTCGCTATGGGCTTGAACTCGCCACGAATTTCCGCGGGTGCGTCAGGTTTAAGATCCCACATATCTTGATGTGGTGGACCACCTGGCAGAAAAACATTGATTATTGCTTTATGGCTACGGCCTTTGCCAAGCTGCGATTCGGCACGCAGCAAATCTGGAAGAGCTAGCCCTCCCATCGCCAATGAGCCAATCGTCAAGAAATCTCGGCGGCTATGACCATCACAAAATTTTTCGCCTCTTCCTTTGCGGCCTAAAATTGAAAACATGATATTCTTCCTGCTTTACCGTTGTTTTACTTTGCTCTGTCGTAATAGGCATCTTGAAGTACGGGGGGGGAACAATGCGATCAATCACACTATCCACATTAATAATATCATATTTGCCGCGCTCATCCAATAAATGCTTTTAAGTCTAAACCGCAGTAATAATCGTCCAATATTTTCCGTTAGCGCACAGGAACACAATAATTAGCCCGTCATACTAGCAATCGGGGATAATAAACCCATTAAAACCCGATGCAATCCAATAAAAATTATTTTTCTTCATTGCCCCCCACCTTCACTAGAATACGAGATTCTAATCCTTATTGGCGGCCATTAATCATTAAATTTTTTGTCGTAGATTCGGTAGGTTTTATCAACGATGCCACCACCACGTTTGATCGACGCATAAGATAGATGGTTACTTTCAAGCACCCATGATAACTCAATGTGTTTCATGCCCCATTCTTGATAGTCTTTTTCCAAACCAGACAACAACACGACACCCAATCCCCACATCTGATATTCAGGTAACACATTAGCGCTCAGCAACCGCATCTTTTTGATTCCACGCCGTTTCGTCAACAACTTGATAAACCCAAATGGAAACAACTTGCCGTCAATCTCTTTGATAATGTCGTTATAATCCAACAACGCCACACAAGCGCCGATCACTTTGCCCTCGACTTCCGCAAAACAAGTCAACTCAGGAACTAACAAATGTTTGAGTCCCTTGGCCATGTGCTTCAACTCCGCATCACTGAACGGGTTAAAGCCCCAAGTTCCGGGCAACGATTTATTGTAGATATCAAGAAACGTATGTACCTCTTCGTCAAAGCGAGTCTTGTCTAATTTACGCAATTTCAAATTGAATTTTTTCTTCGC
>JABHUV010000194.1 GCA_018658605.1 Planctomycetaceae bacterium
CGCGTCCATATTGACTCGTTTACCATGCGTATTGCACATAAACATTTTCCCACGATATTGTTCGGGCCAGTTATCACCTAGATAAATCATTCCACCGCAATGACTGTGCCCGCCTCCATATTCATCGTGCAGGTTTGGCTCGCCAATTTCCTTACGACTCTCGGACCACAATCCTCCAGCAAAATGTAAGTGATCCGATGTAGACGTCATCGACAAATATGTATTGGGGTTCAAATGGGACCCGTACATTCGCTCATAACGTGCACCCGGTAGTAAATGCCATAGATGCCCAATCACGTTGTTCGTAAAAAACATCTCACCATAGTCGTCATAATCAAATCCCCACGGGTTGGTCGTTCCATGGGATACAACTTCAAATATTTTATGCACCGGATGAAACCGCCATATACTACAGTTCAACGTCGTACGTTGTTTGTCGCTGGTTCCAGGAGCCCCCACGTGGCTTGTCGCTTTGATCCCGTGACGTCCATAAAGCCAACCATCGGGACCCCAACGCAAACCATTGACGACGTTATGACCAATCTCCCGCAGATTAAATCCGTCTAACAATATCTGGGGAGGGCCATCTGGTTGATCATCGCGATCGCCGTCTGGAATGAAGATAAGATACGGAGCGGCAGTACACCAAACTCCACCAAAACCGATCTCAATTCCGGTTAGCTGATGGCCTTTATCAAGAAACACTTTCTTTTTATCAAATTGCCCATCTTGATCGGTGTCTTCAAAAATGACAATTCTATCGTAAGCGTCTGCGTTCCATTCAGGATAAGAGTAGTTTTCAATAACCCACAACCGACCACGATCATCAAATGTAAATGCTAATGGCTGGTGCACATCAGGTTCACCCGCAAACAAAGAAACATCAAACCCAGCCGGAACTTTTAAGGCTGTCAATGCTTGCAACGGTGTGGGAGGTGCGTCCTGAGGGTCCTGTGTATTGATCGCTTGCCGTGGAACCCCACTAGCACCCGTCGGTGTCTCGGCAAGTAACATGTCACTTGCCGCACCACCAAAAAGTACGCCAACAACAAATAACAGACTAAGACGTCGTCCGCTGGTATTACTGTGTGTCAAAACTCTTACGCCAATATCTAACTTTGCGAACTATCAAATTCATGGTGGTTATTATGACCTGCGTGCCAAAGCGCCCATTGGATCCCAAGGACGCAGCGGTGTTGGTTCGAGTTCCCAAGCGGCCAATAGTTCAGCGGGGAGGTATTTTTTATGAATGGCTACTTCAAACATAAACTCATCGAACCACGAATCATTCATCGTGTAAAATCCCTTTTTACCGTTTTCGTCGCCCCAACTATTTTCCACTCGCCAACGCCGCACCCGCTGGCCATTGCCATCTTCAATTACATCGACACCTGTAAACAACATGGCGTGAGTCATCAAGGTTTCGTGATACTCCAAACGCTCCGCTTTCGTTAACGTCAATTCGGCATCGTATACATCTTCGTACTTGAACAGATCTACATCCCAGACGCCCTCTTTACGATCCATCATTTTCCCAACGTCACAACCCATCCATACCGGGTCACCATCAAGCAAGGTTGCCATCGTTAGTTGCTTCATCGTTGGCACATCAACATTCAAGTACTTAACAATATCTCCTCCCACTACGTTACCTAAGAATTCAACCGTATATGTATTGTTGTAAGAACTCGTGCTACGAGGGTCATTGACGAGGCAAACATAATCCGACGGATCCGTTTGAAAATACCGATTTGAAAATTCGAGCGGCGTCATATTACCGTCGTTGTGAAACACTTTGTCTTTATCATTCCATTGCCAATCAAATTCCGTTGGCGGGGTTCCTAAGTGAATACACAACATCCGATAAACTTCTTCAAGGATGTTCTTTTTGGTCACTTGCACTTGCTCGCTGGCAACACCCACTTCAAGGCAACTACGCAATTCCAAGGCTCCTTTGCGCAAACGAGCCAGTAACTGTTCATTCATTTTACGTGTCGCACTTGAACTTTGCGTTTCCGGCATCGCGTACTTAGGCACAATGCCGTGCTTGCGAATAATATTGACGAACATATTCCATTGACCACCGTCATCCAACGGGCATTCCAATAGAAACGCAACTGTACGGTCGTCAATTTCGCGACCAGCGGTTTCAATCATCGCTTCCAAAAAATAGTTAGCACGCTCAAACTTATCCCAAAACAAAGTGTAATTTTGGCTGAATTCGAATTCTTTGAGATTCAGTGTATTCATCGCTGCCGGTCGAAACAAATTCAATCCGGCAAACAGCCAACATCGTCCACTCTGCTTTTGATTTGTAACCTTCCAACTATCTAAAAGGTTAGAAAACGAATGGTCTGTAGCAGCGACGACACTATGGTTGCGTGATATAAGATCGATGCCATTCCTAGTAACAGCATTCTGCATAAGCTGAGCCGTAGGATGGCTATCAAAATCTTCTCGAAGCTGAGCGATATATTCATCGGTTAGTCGATTGTCGGTGGTTGTTTCAGGTGTCGGTGCAATCGCCATACAAAAGGTGCCTTATTGGATGCCAGAGTTTTTCAGGAACTGTTGGTTAGGTAACAAAGATAGTCTCATTCTAAACTATTTTAGCGAGTTTTGTACGGATGGACGAGTAGTACTCAAAGTCCATTACCTTACGCAACTTAGCCCGTTTTGATAAATTAGAAACAGTTGCAACAAACTTATTCTTTACGAGCAAAAAACGTGCGTTTTTCATCTTGCCTCTTCTTTGCCGTACTGCTCTTGTTGTCTGGAGGATGTTCCGTACAAACCACCGTCACTGAAAAACCCGCTACCGGTCGCTCGCATCAACTACGATTAGCCACCACAACTAGCACTCGAGATTCCGGGCTCCTCGATGAACTCATCCCCAAATTCCAATCGAAATATAATTGCCAAGTGACGGTCATCGCCGTTGGAACCGGAGCCGCTCTTAAACTGGGCCAACGTGGTGAAGTCGACATTCTCATTGTACACGCCCCAGAAGCAGAACAAGCGTTCATGCGTGCTGGCCATGGTGTGACTCACCAATCGTTCATGGAAAACTATTTCGTGATACTTGGGCCAGCGAATGACCCAGCCAACATCCAAGGCAAGCCTCCAACGGAGGCGTTCCAACGCATAGCCAACTTATATGGGTTCGCCTCGCGCGGAGACGATAGCGGAACTCACAAAAAAGAACTTAGTTTCTGGAAAGCTCTCGGGGCGGAATCCCCCACCATGAATTATTTTGAAACAGGACAAGGTATGGCCAGCACACTTTTGATCGCCGAGGAGAAACAAGCGTACGTGCTAACTGACCGCGCAACCTACTTACGTTTCAACGAACGACTCACGTTAGTGCCACTCACATCTCCACACCCTGATCTAAAGAATCGGTATAGTGTCATTACCATAGCGCCCACAAAAAACGACATGATAAATCAGCGCCAAGCAACTCAATTAGCCGAGTTCCTCGTCACGCCGGAGGCCCAAACAATCATTTCGGAATATAAAATCCAAAACCAAACTTTATTCAACCCACTTACTCCCAGCATCAAGTAATCTAACCCGCAATCAGATTCTAAAACCTCTAACATTTAGCATGCGTATTTCATGGAATTCATCTACAACGGTATCGTCGAAGCGCTCAAGTTGATCCTGGCGGGTGATCCGCAGGTATTGGATGCAGCCTGGCGCAGCATCTGGATTTCAACCACCGCCGTAGCGTTGGCCGCCGTTGTCGGGATTGCGATTGGTTGTTTGCTAGCCCGATCAACTTTTCGCGGCCGAACTTTATTAATCATCCTATTTCGAGCGGGCATGGGCATCCCTACCGTCCTAATTGGACTTGTCGGTTACGCCCTGCTCTCCCGTCAAGGACCACTAGGCATGCTGGAACTATTGTACACCCCAGTGGGAATCGTGTTAGGCGAGTTCGCATTGGCGCTGCCCATCATCGTCAGTTTGACTCACGCTGCGATTGCCAATCTTGATCCCCGCGTGCATGAAACAGCAGTCATGCTGGGCGCGTCTCCTTGGCAACGATTAAAAACATACTTAGGCGAAGCTCGACTGGCGATCACACTTGCGTTGCTGACCGCTTTCGCTCGCTGCTTCACCGAACTCGGTATTGCTATGATGATTGGCGGGAATATCAAGTCCATAACTCGTACGCTAGCGACCGCGACGACTCTCGAAACCGCTCGCGGCAACTTATCCCGCGCCGTAGCCATGAGCCTCGTATTATTATTGATGGCAATCGTCATGACTACGCTTATTTCTCTACTGAGCACTCCTCGGTCGCAGGAGAAAATCGCATGACTTCAATAATCCAAGTCACAGGTTTGCAGATAATACGTGGAAACAAACCTATCTGCCAAGTCCCTACGCTCGAAATCCAACCCAACCACAAATTCGGTATCGTTGGCACCAATGGCAGCGGCAAAACGACCTTACTTAGAATTATTGCCGACTTAGAGCACGATTTCAAAGGAACGTTACATTGCTCACTGCGCCAGGATCAAATCGGCTTTGTTCATCAACATCCCTACTTGTTTAAAGGGACTGTCAATGACAATGTGCTCTACGGAATCCGAACGCTGGCGACTGGTGATCGAGATACACTAGTTCAACACATGCTTGAAAGTTTTAAAATCCAACACCTAACCAACCGTTCGTGTCAGCAACTTTCCGGTGGCGAACAACGCCGAGTCGCGTTAGCAAGATCTCTCATCCGAAAGCCCAAATTACTATTACTCGACGAACCGTTCGCTGACCTCGACGAGGAAGGGATCGAAACAACGTGTAACATCCTCGGCAAACTCACAGAAACAACAATTCTTATTTCCTCGCCCACGACCATACATTCTGCCTTGGCCATCGATGGGCAACTCGTCTTGGACTCCATTGCTTTTCAATAACAACATCCGCTGTTTTACAATTATCACCTGGATGCAATCGATGCAAAGAATTTCATTTACCCTGCCACATCTGCGACCCGCACACACAGCTGCTTTTTTCACTGAGTGTTAATTGCTGTAATGCGTGGGCCCACGCTACAAGTCCATAACTGCATCGATATCTTTGTCTAGGCGGTTGGCCGGCGTTACGAGAGCTACCATAACGAAAATGGTCAGTGTGATGAGCATCGAAAATGCACCTTGGTGAAAGTTATAGGGCAAGCGGGTATCGCTCAAATATAAACCGGCATAACAAACCAATCCGGAAATGACCGAAGTGTTTACTGCGATCCGATTCGCGCGCTTCCAGTTGAACCCAATCGCCACAATCGGCACGATAGCAATCGCGAAAATCGACCAACCCATCACACCTAACATGGCCACCATTTCACCAGCGTAATACGCTAACAAGCCAGCGCCAACTGCAATGACTACAGTAGCAATCCTAGCCCATCGCAGTTCATGTTTGAGTGGTCTCAGTCCAAATGCTTGTGGTAAATCGTGGACGAGGGCTGCGGATCCGATATTCAAGAAACTGTCTGCGGTCGACATAATCGCGGCAAAAAGACCGGCGAATACGACACCTGCTAAAACCGGATGAGCATAGTAGGTTAGAAATTCGGATGCCGCTTGGTCGGCGTTCAGCAATGGTGTGCCATGTGTCACATTTAAAACAACCGCACGCATACACAGACCGATCGAAATCCATAACAAAGCTGCCAAACCGTAACCTGCCACGGACATTGGTAACATGTGACGAGTATCTGATATATTTTTGGTCATCATTAGTTTAGTAATCACGTGTGGTTGGCCGCACACGCCAAGGGCCATGATGAAATAGAATGACAAACAGGAAATCATGCCAAAGGTTCCCCAAGGCTGCATAGCTTCAGGATCGTCTTGCGCAATAACTTCCGCCATTCCCTGCAACCCACCGTCAATCGTAGCCATTGTCGTGAGCAACACTAAAACAGCAGCGACGACCATGATCACGCCTTGGATAAGGTCGGTGTACACGGATGCGATGATCCCGCCCGTCACACAGTAGAACACTAACACGGCACAACTGATGACATAACACCACTCAAGTGGCGTCGAGGCCCAAGGAATGTCCTGCAATATTTGAAATAACACGACAGACATCGCTTTGATTTGTACGCCCAAATACGTGATCACTCCGAGTAGAATGGCCACAGCGGTTAAACCGCCAGTAAACCCCGAGTTGTATCTCGCGGACACCGCGTCGGGTAAAGAAACCGGTTCTCTTAACTCAGCAAATAACCGCAATCGCTTACCGAGCAAAAAAAACATGATACACATGCCGATCGACATGTTGATCACCATCCAAAATGAGCTTGTTCCCGCGAGATAAACCAAACCCGGTCCCCCCACAAAACCAAACCCACTCATCGTGCTAGAAAACACGGCAACACTCGTGACAATCATTCCCAAATGGCGCCCGGCCATGAAGAAATCTTTGGTGCTACGAGTCCTGCGCATTGCCCACAACCCCACAGCAATGCAAATCAACATGTACACCAAGATGAATCCAAAGATGATGCCCGAGCGGTATTCTTCCATCAGCAAGCCTCCTGCTCGGCCGCATCATCCGATTTCGTTGCTTGAACTATTTCATGAAATTCTTCGAGCGCCGCCTGAGGCAAAATTCGATCTTCGAAAAAAAGCACGTATAACACGACGAACCCCAGCGGCACACCGTACATACCTAAAAACATCAAGCTCGTGGCAATTGGAAAGGGTCCCAGGTAATCCGGTTCCGTGGGTGCAAGCCATGACATTTGGTAAGTCGTGCACAACAAAATGAATGCGCCAATGTATACCAGCACGACCATCACCATCAAATTCCAAAAATACCCTCCTGAGTCTGGGTCAGCATGTTTCGTGCGGCAAACCCAAAACAACATCATGCAAAACATTGCAATCATGCTACATCCAAGCAACAAACCAGGAACGACGATATGCTCATGTCGGAGGGCGCCATCGCCTCCCTGCATCATCGCCACACCCGAAGAACCTTGTGGCGTTGCGAAGGTTACTTCCGAATGCGGGCGACCTGTTGCCTCATTTGGCTCAAAACTCAGAAACACCCACAGTACTGCCGTCCACACAAGCGCGAGAACAATAATGGCTGGCAAATATTTCATGCAAATCACTAAATGCTTGTTGGTTTACGAAATTAGCTAAACAACGATGGGTTGCTCTTTAGACGTTAAACAAAAAATGACAAATATCACCGTCTTGCACAACATAGGATTTACCTTCGACTCGCAGTTTTCCAGCTGCCCGAAGTTCCTTTTCACTTTCATGCTCTATCAAATCATCCACTGAATAAACTTCGACGCGAATAAAACCTCGTTCGAAGTCTGTATGAATAACACCAGCGGCTTGCGGTCCCGTCGCTCCAACTGGAATCGTCCAAGCGCGAACTTCTTTTTCACCAGCCGTAAAGTAACTCTGCAGTCCAAGAGTTTGATACGCTTCACGAGCTAGGACTGACAACGACGGTTCAGTAAGTCCAATTGACTCAAGCATCTCTGTTCGATCTTGTTCATCCAGCTCAGCGACTTCTGCTTCGATACGAGCACAGACGTGTACGACGCCAGCATTCACGTTTTTGGCGTAATCACGTACTTGCTGTACCAGCGGACCTGCGCCACCAAGATCATCTTCATCAACATTGGCGACATATAGGATAGGCTTAGCTGTTAGCAATCCATAACTATGAATCAACTCAAGTTCTCCGTCATGCAAATTAAGGCTCCGCAATGGCTCATCTTTACCTAAATGTTCAAGACACTTATTGATAACCAAGACCGTTGCCTGTGCTTCTTTATCACCACTACGAGCCGTCCGTTCAGCTTTATTCAACGCATTTTCAAGTGTCTGCATATCGGCAATCATCAACTCACTTTCGATGATTTCGATATCATCTAGAGGAGCAACTTTACCGGCGACGTGGATGACATCTTCGTCTTCGAAACAACGGACCACTTGAATAATTGCGTCGACTTGACGAATATGGCTCAGGAATTTATTACCAAGTCCTTCACCTTCGCTAGCACCTTTAACAATTCCAGCAATGTCAACCAATTTCAATATGGCGGGAATTACTTTTTGCGGTGGAATATATTTGGTGATCGTATCGAGTCTTGCATCCGGCACGGGCACAATACCTTCGTTAGGCTCAATCGTGCAAAAGGGATAATTAGCGCTATCGGCGCCTTGCGAACTCGTCAATGCATTGAATAACGTACTTTTCCCGACGTTTGGTAATCCAACAATTCCAGCTTCCATAATCAATCAAGGTCCATCACAAAAACAGTAAAATGGTAAGTACTCCATCCTACAACATGCATCGTCAATCGGTAATAGGAGAAAACATCTGCGCCAATTAGTATAAATTTATGGGCCCGTTTGTATCACGGCTTTGAATACAGAGATGTCCTTGATCATGCGTTGGAGTAGCTTGGGATTGCTATCACGCAAACGTTCTAGATGCTTCAACATGTGGTGGTTACCCGCCATTTGGCGATTTGACATCATTTTGCTGACGAGCATTAGCTCCATCCCTTCCATATCCTCCGGTTTGGCTATCGCTTGTAAGTGAATAATGTCATTAAGTTTTTTCAGATCGAAAAACACCTCTTCATATGTCGTTTCATTTCTAACGTACGCTATTACATCGTTGATCTTATCAATGGCATCACATTGGCCGCCTAGATACGTACCCCAATTTGTTGACTGAACATCACGCATGATCGCCGTCGCTTCTGCATCTGTTAAGAGGACGCGACTTGGTGGAATAGCCAGATAGCCCACGTAGACTAGGAAAACAACAAGCACACTAACACCAAACGCAATAAACATTTTCCATAGTGACTGACCTTCAAAATCGCTTCCATCAAATTCTTCACCAGCAGCTTCCGCACGATTTTGTGCTTTACGTTTACCGCGAAATACTGACTTCGCGGACGATGAACGAACCCCGCCAGCAGAAACTCCACGGCGTAAAACGGGCGCACTGCTACTTGCAGATGCCGCCGGCACCAAGACTTCGGCACCGCACTTGGAACATTCCGTTTGTTGACCACTTTGCGCATCATCAACCGTGAGGTTTTCTCCGCACATCAAACAGTGAAACATGATGGTCATAATCGTCATTCTACAAATACGCTTGCGACATAACTCGGTTCATTTCGAGTGACCTTAGTATAAATACCTGCCGCTTTCGTCGAAACCCATATCCTCTGTCACATGTCGACTGTCATTAAAACAATTCTTTGATTGCATTACCTTGCGCAACAATCATCGGTCGTCCAACGGGTGTCATCATTTCCTGTTCGTAGTCGATACCGAGTGCTTTAAAAACGGTCGCATGAATATCTTCAACTGCATGTGGCTCTACAACATCGGCGGTTTCATTTTTCGCAGCGCGATCCGGCTCTGGATTTGTTTCACCTATTACGCGTCCCCCTTGGATTCCACCACCACCAAGGGCGATAGTAAATCCATGCGGCCAATGGTCACGACCCTTGGTATTGTTGAGCCAAGGTGTTCGACCAAATTCACCACCCCACACTACAATCGTACTTTCCAACAAACCGCTGTCGCTAAGTTCCGCAAGCATCGAAGACATCGCCGCATCCATAATCTTTGTGCGACTCGCTTGGGCCGAGGTATTATTTATGTGGCTATCCCAACCGCCAAGCGTAATTTCTACACATCGCACCCCCACTTGAATCAACTGAGTAGCCGCTAGACAAGCGCGACCGAACGAAGTGTCTCCGAAGCGATCTTTTTTTGTTTGCGATACATCCTTCAATGAAAAAGCTTCGAGCTGTGATGAAGCCATCATCCGGACCGCTCTTTTCATCGATAGCTGGTGGAGCGTTTTTTTCTCATCTAGGTCCCGCAAGCGACCGCGAGCAAACTCCTGTTCAACCACGGAAAACAAGTCAGTGCGGCGTTTCTCATCGCGTCCTTTGTCTACGCGAGCCCTAACATCTGGCACTGGTTGCTGCGGATCGCCAACTTGAAACGCATCAAACGTATCACCAAGATATCCTCCCCGTGCAGGGGTGTTTGTTGTAAGCATGGAAATATGCCGCGGAATTTCTAAGTTATCCGTCAACTGATGACACATAACCGCTCCTATCGAAGGGTGCACCAATGTCGGGTCAGGACGAAAACCTGTTTTCACATTGTAAACACCGCGGGCGTGGTCACCTTCGCGACTAACAACACTACGCACTAAGCTTAAGTGATGCATCTGCTCAGCCATCAATGGTAATGTCTCGGCAATTCTCACATCCTGAGCCGAGGTCTTAATAGACTTCACACCGCCGCTATATAATTCGTTTGCTTGGGGCTTCGGATCAAACGTGTCGCGTTGACTCGGCCCCCCCTGCATCCACAACAGGATCACGCTTTTGGCGGGTGCATGCAAATCAGGTGCACGTTCCTGAGCCTGTGCCAGTTTCGTGGCTAGGGGCGTCAACCAGGACAGACTAGTCGCAGCGGTAGCGGTAACACCTGCCTGTAAACCAGCGGTTAACAGTGTCCGGCGATTCCAATGTTGCTGTGATTGGCAAGTCATTGATGCATTTTTCTTTCTCCGTGTTTAAAACGGATGTTCTTTGCTAGGAGTCATTTTAATGATTCCAAGAGAACTCGGTGCTATTGATTAAAGTCCAAAAAAGATCTTCCAATACTCGCTCACGTTGTTCGGCCGAGACGTCTTGCAATGCTAATAAAAAATGATGCAGCTC
Source organism: Planctomycetaceae bacterium (assembly GCA_018658605.1). Next base: position 10,754 of record JABHUV010000194.1, read on the forward strand.
TCTCTCGGAAGGTAGCCGAGTGAGTACGCAAAGATAGGTGATTTGAATGGCATCTTCATCATCTTCAGCAATCGCTGCAATCCGTGCGGCTGCATTTAAATCATCGGAACTACGTGTTCGATCTTTTACGTAATTGCCATTCATCATTAACAGCCGTTGCGTGATCGTACCGCCGCGATCCTCAAACTCATCTTCGCCGGTATCCCCGTATCGCTTAACAAAAGAGAGAATATCCTGTTGCTGCTGTTGCCGCACCAAATAACTAACATCGGCATTAATTGTCCGAACCTTAGCGGTTTGCCCAATACCACCAGCTACCTGCTCAGGCCGCAAACGCACCAGAGGAAAAACCGTCCAAGCTTGCTCGTGTTGTGAAGTCACCTCAAATGCAGCTCGACTAGATACACGAAAGACATTGAGGCGAGTGATGATTTGGATCAATCGTTTCAAATTATACTCATGGTCACTGAAATCCGTTGCCAATAACTCTAGACCTGGCGGAAACGGTCCCGTTAATGGAATGTCATCCACAGGTTCCACCAACGGTTTACCAAAAATAATCGCCCACACCCGATTCACAGTCGTCCGCGAAAATGCTCGGTTTTGGCGAGCAGTAATCCAAGTAGCAAGTTGTCCACGGCGTGAACCTTCCGGTAATGTCAATTCAGATTGAAAAGGGACTTTGGGCGTGACTATCTTATCTTTTTCATCGCCCAAGTAGGTGTAGGAGTATTGGCGATAGTCATCCTGTACGCCGCCTAGGCTAATCTTCGCTTGAGAATAAAAAGCTGCGAATTGATGAAAATCGGTTTGCAACGCCTCCCGCGACATCTCATCGAAACTCAAGCCGATTGTACCCAGTGCATCATCATGACACTGTAGACAATCCAATCGCATCCCTAAAAATGCACGACTCGTACGTCCGGCCAATTTTGGTAAGTCAGGGCGACCTTTACTATCATCAGTAATCGTTGCCGTTACAAAATTGACTGCTGGATCACTCACCCAGACGCCCGTGCCACTTATTAATTCTCGGCATAAACTATCGTATCGTCGATTCGCAAAAAGTTGGTCGCTCAGCCACAATTGAAAACGGCGGCGGCGATAGACCAAGAAGGGTCCGGCCTCCACACCAACAAACACTCGAGCAAATCGTTCACTAACATAATCCGCATAACGACGATCTGCTAATAAATATTGGATGTAACGATCTAGCAAGTCGTTTTCTGCAGGTAGAGTATCAACCATCTGTTGTGACGGGCCAAACTCACGAATTTCTTCCAGCGATGGGACTGTTCCGTGCAAAGCGAGCGAAGCACGCCGCATGACAGCGAGTACCGCAGCGGGTGGGGCCACTTCTAAATCGGCGGTTTCCCATGAATCAGAAAACTCGTCATTGACCGCAGCAACGACGTTCAGGACACTGGTATCAGGACGAAGAGACCGCTTTTCCCAATCCGCCGACGAACCTATTTGACTTGTTGACAAAAGACTGCTTGAAATGCCGCCGAGGGCGACGAGGCAAATCAATATCGAGATGATTGGCCGCCATTTCATTTGCACAGTTTCCTCGCACGTCAACTAACGCCAATTTTCCCCTAAGCTAATTGTATAATGTATTATAGCGTTATAAGTTTGCTTTTCTAGATTATATGTCATTAGCTCTTTGCTACATTTATAGTATCGGCATTACAAACGCCCCATAACATTTTTGCTTATCCGCCATCATCTTTTCTCCTTTGATCATGCTTGAAACCGAACACGATAGCCTGGAACCACCACCCTCAACTGGTTCACCAACGGTTGCCACAACCCCAGTTGAAGTAGTCGTCCCAACACCGGTACAACCGGTGGTTCCCACTAGCGTAAAGCCCAATGTTTTGGACACTCAATATCCAACACAATATTGGGGGGTTGTTAAGCAAATGGCCCATATTTTTTTCATTCCCTTCCGTGCGCTTTACCGCTTCGCATTCTGGATTTTTGGTGTCGGTGTCCTTGTTACCGCACTCGCTCTCGCCGCATCATTGCCTATCGTCCAATTCGTAGCTCTCGGATATTTGCTAGAGATTTCCAGACGTATTGTGAAGCACCAAAAAGTTCGAGCAGGGTTTTGGGGAATCCAAGCCGCTGCTCGCGCGGGCAGCGGCATACTCGGAACATTCCTCATTTGGCTCCCCGCATATTTCATGTCTAGTTACTACGTGGATGCCACAATCATGCTCCCCGGCAGCGAACGAGCTGCCCAATACGGTTGGCAGACTGCCTTGCTAATTGCAATTACTAGCCTCGGTACCTTCTGGGCTTGGACCCGCGGTGGATTACTACGACATTTCATTTGGCCAGCGCCCGTAAGATTTCTAAAAGAAGGATTAAATCGTAAGATCTATGTCACCGCCCACAACAGGTTCTGGGAATTCGTCAGCCAATTTCCCTTGCGTGCGCTTTTTGTGTCAGGGTTCCAGGGCTTTATTGGTACATGCTGTTGGCTCATTATTCCCGTTGGATTCTGTATTGGCGGGATGGTTTTACCCCGTGGCATCAACATCGTTTGTGGAACGATCGGATATGTTGCTCTCGCCATCATTTTCTTATACCTACCGATGCTGCAAACACGTTTCGCCGTGGAACAACGACTGGGCGTTTTTAGAGAGATTGGCGCTGTCCGCTTAATGTACCAACGGGCGCCACTGGCATTCTGGATATCAATGGTTTCCGTGTGGTTGTTGGCTTTGCCTGTATATCTAGTCAAAATCGAATTGACACCGCGCGAAGTCGTGATGCTGCCAGCGGTTGTTTTCATCATGTTCGCTTGGCCGACACGCATCCTACTTGGCTGGGCCTACGCTCGTGCCCACCGCCGTGAAACACCACGTCTGCGTTTGTCAATTTGGTTAGGCCGCCTGACCCTCATCCCAATCGTGTTTGCTTATGGTTCAATAGTGCTAGCTTCGCGCTATACATCTTGGTATGGTGAATGGAGCTTACTGGAACAACATGCTTTACTTATCCCAATTCCATTCTTCAGCTTCTAGTTGCAGCACCCAATCACGTAATTATCTTACTTCGCAAGGGATAGCAAATGTCAAATATACCAAATGAAAATGATCCGGTAGACCTAAATCCACCATTGGAAGCGATCACCCCCAATCCATATTTAACTCCCCAAGCTGAACAAGTATCTTATGTCTCGCCGCAACATGGACAAGACATGGAAGGCGACGCCACTGGCGGGCTCATTCCCTACAAAAACAAACATGCACTTATTGCCTACTACCTTGGCATCTTCTCCTTCTTCATGCCCTTCTCTGGCATCGCAAGTATCATCCTTGGGGTCAAAGGTCTACAAGCTCGTAAACGGAACCCTGTTATTAAAGGCTCAGCGCATGCGATAGTCGGAATTGTCGCTGGTGTCTGCACAATCATCTTTCACGGATGTGCAGTCGGGGCAGTCGTTATTGGCGTGATGAACTCGTAGTCATTCCGTTACTTCCAGCTAATTTTCAGCGGCTATGCATGATGGCGATTGCCGACAACGGCAATGAACATCAATATCCACAAAATCAATAGTGGAAACGCAATCGCGTTGAAAATAAATACCGTTTCGAATCCAACATACGCTCCGCCTTGCAGCGCCGCTTGGCAGCTCCAATAGCACGCTAAATAGGAAACTGTAAACAAGACAAAATCGATCAGACCGAGGCCCCAGAACCACCATATTTTTCGAGGCCGGCCATGATAGATCGTCGCGCAGCAAATCCAAGCGAATTGCATCATCGTATAGCCACAGGCGCCGCAAGTCGTTGTCATGACAAGCCAACGTGATTCCTGTAATAGGTACTCGGTGGTGTCGCCCGTGGTGACTGCAAGATCCGCAGTTTGGATAAATTCAGATACCAAAGCAAACTCAGCCCACTGCTCTGGAATCATCGCTGAAATCGTAAATGCCAGTGCTGCCAGCGACCAATAATACGGCCAGCGAGTATCACAAATTTTTCTGCGAAAGGCGTGGCGAAAATAACAAACAATAGCCAGGGCTGCCGCAAGATTGGAAATCGCTGTGCATTGCCACACGAACCAACCTAGTCGCCAAGACAAAACATTGTTGCTAATGTAATGAGCGCGATCTAATATCGGCAGTTGAACATCTAGCCCAGGCTGCAACACACCGAGCGCGGTGATCACACCTAAAACATGTAAGCCGGCTGAAGCCAGTAACGTGTAAACAACCCAACGATAATAACGTGTTGACCGACAGGGTAACGGTTCGGTGGAATAATTCATTGGTAGACTCTCGGTTGAGTGGCTCTTTGCATCATCAATTCAAACCGCGGTACTCGATAAAAGTTAACGACCAAGGTGAAACGAAAAGTGAGTAAATACCGTTCAACATATCTATTTTATAGAACAAACTGTACGCTAATACGTATCAACTCTTATATAATGAAACTGTACTCTTAAACAGCAAAAAAGAATCACTTCTAGCTCAACATGACCACTGCTGAATCCGAAAATCTGCATTCCGCCTCTCTCATCGGACTAACTCTGGGTGACTATCAGATCCTCAGACGCCTCGGACATGGTGGGATGAGCGTTGTCTATTTAGCCGAACAACAATCGCTAAAACGGCGAGTTGCCTTTAAGGTACTCAAAAGTAATCTCGCTGAACAAGAGTCCTATGTGCGGAGATTTCATACGGAAGCCCAAGCCGCGGCGTCTCTGGTACACGCAAATATCGTTCAAATATATGAAGTCGGTAATATCCAAGGGATTCACTTTATCGCCCAAGAATATGTTGCTGGGCAAAATCTCGCACAGTTCATGCAGCGTAACGGAAATGTCTCAAGTGGATTAGGAGTCAATATTCTGCAACAAGTTGCCGCAGCGCTTAATCGAGCGGGCAAGCATGGGATCATCCATCGTGATATCAAACCCGAAAACATTATGCTCGCCCCAACCGGTGAAGTCAAAGTTGCTGATTTTGGATTAGCTCGTGTTGTCGATCAAGCTGACGGTGTGCAAACCACTCAAATTGGTATCACCATGGGGACGCCCCTGTACATGAGCCCAGAACAAGCGGAAGGCAAGACCGTCGATCCTCGTAGTGATCTGTATTCGTTAGGTGTCACAGCCTATCACATGTTAACTGGAAACCCTCCCTTCCAAGGTGAGACTGCGTTGAGTGTTGCCGTCCAGCACCTAAAACGTGAACCGGTGGCAATCCAAGAATATCGCAGTGATCTTTCCCCAGCGTTTAGCTCCATCATTATGAAGTTGCTAGCCAAAGATCCCGCAGACCGTTTTCAAAAAGCAACCGGCTTACAAGAATCGCTGCGAAAACTACCGGTCGCCGATATCGACAATAGCTGGCCTGATGATCTCGATCGCTGGGATTGGGAAAACATGTCGCTGGCAAACTCTCGAGTCCAAGCAACGCAACAACTCGACGCCCTCATGAAGAATCACACGCGACAAACTGGACAGTTTGCCATGAATCGCTTGTGGATACTCGCCGCGGTCATCTTCTTTGCCGGTGGCATGGTATTGGCCAGTATGCGATACCAAGAAACACCTCTGGACGTAACCATCGAGACGACAAACACCATCGAGAAATATGACACGGTTGAGCAACAGTATTATTACGCGTCGATACTTAACACCGATGACGCCTATAAATGTGTTGAGGAGTATTTTCCGCCTAAGGAATCTTTCAACAACAATTACTACACTCTACGCGCTCACCAAAGGCTTGGCGACTTATATTTGTCCGCCGCAGATTTCGAACTCGCTGAATCCTATTACCTAGAGCTTGTTCTCTTAGGACCTGAAGAACAACATTTCCGCGGATTTGGTTTAGCGGGACTGGCTAATATTTATCATCGCCAGAACGACCCTAAAAAGGTAGTCGAAGAACTCGTCTCGCTTATTGAAATCATTGACCAAATCGACCTTAAAGTTCAAATGGAAATCATTGATCGCCTCGATGAGGATCTCCGTAAGACATTTGAAGAGCAGCGCGCCGTCGCGACCTATCAATAAACAGGTATTCAGGTTTGAATCTGTAATAACTGATTCAAGCTACCCGATTGAAAGCCTCGCAGGTCAATTGTGACAAACGCAAACCCCAGTGAGCGAAGTTTGGTATCGACCGCTTGCAGCATCGAATCATTCGTCAGATCAGAAATCTGCTCAACGCTAACTTCTATACGAGCTAAATCATCACGGTGATACCGAACGCGAACGTCGGTAAATCCACGTTCTTTGAGAAAGCATTCAGCCGCATCCACCATGGCTAGGCGTTCCGGTGTGACGGTTTCTCCATAAGCAATGCGACTGGATAGGCAGGGGCTCGCTGGGCGATCCCAGACTGGTAAGTCCCAGAACTTGGCAATACCTCGCACGGCAGCTTTATCAAGCCGACAATCTGCCAGTGGC
>JABHUV010000112.1 GCA_018658605.1 Planctomycetaceae bacterium
CCGATTAGGCTCGCTGGGAATTAGAACAATTGGTTTAGAATGTGTCATATCTTGGATTGCCTAAGTAACACAATACATATTTCTGGCAGGAATTCGAAATAAACTGCTAACTAAAATTATACTCGCGGTATGCCCTCAAACAAAGCAGTTCCGATGCGTACGATGGTCGCCCCTTCCCGGATGGCGAGTTCGTAATCTCGAGTCATGCCCATTGATAAATGTTTTAGTGAAACGTTTTCAGGGCATCGCGACGTCAATCCTTCACGAAGTTCTCGTAATAGCGCAAATTCACGCGTCGTTTGGGATTCATCACTCTCGAGGCCGGACATTGACATTAATCCTTGAATATCAATATTTGGAAGATTCGCAACATCTTCTAGCACGGACTCCAACTCCGTCGGCCTAAAGCCTTCTTTGTTTCTATCACCGGAAACATTAACCTCGATCAACAATCTCGTGACAATTTCCTGTTTGACAGATTCCTTGGAGACTGCATTTATAAGACGCAAACTGTCACCGGCGTGAAGCAAATCAATACGGTTAATGGTGCGGCGGACCTTATTTCTTTGCAGGTGTCCAATCTGATGAAAGCGTATGTTAAGTGCCGAAAGATCGGAGGCTTTAGACCATAGCGTCTGGGGACGGTTTTCGCCGACATCCCGACAACCAGCCTCGACGACGATTCTTGTAATATCACTTCCAAAATATTTGCAAACCCCTACCAACGTGACGTCGACTGCTGTTCGGCCGCTAGTTGACGCACAAGTCGCTATCCTATCTCGAACTTCCGCTAGATTAGATTCAACAATTTTTAAGATATCAATCACATCAGTTCCCCCTCCCATTTTTTCATCATCAATTTTAGCGTCGAATTCGCTTTTTTGATATGCCCGCCGACTGTGGAATAACCGAGATGTCACAATTCAACAACAGGCCCATATTTCCCCGTCCGATCGTAGCCTTTACCAGCCTTCGCACCCTTTCGGTGACCCACACCCCAAGTGTAGAATTAATAAGTCAAACCGCTTTTTCAATTCGATATCAAAACCTGCTGGTAAATGTCACAACTACCGATTTCCTCGACGAACTCTCCATTAGAATTGACGGGGGCCCAATTACGTCACGAACTATCATTGGTAATGGACCAGCTTGTTCCTTATCTTGACGGACTACCCGACGGTGATGCCTGGACACCACATGATTCACCGAGTGCTCGCATTACGCCCCGAGAAGCCAAACTAGGGCCCTGTTGTTCCCTAGAAGAGACACTCGCGGATCTCTTCCAGCGGAGGATCAATCCCAGCTATAGTCCCGCTTCAGGAGGTTACCTCGCGTATGTGCCAGGTGGCGGAATTCCGCATTCGGCTATCGCAGACCTGATCGCTGGCATCGTCAATAAGTATGTTACTGTTTGGTCAGTTGCCCCTGGATTGGCAAATATTGAAGCGGATGTTATTTCCTGGTTCAATGACCTTATCGGTTTTCCTGCTGAAAGTGGTGGTTATTTGACGACCGGCGGTTCAATGGCTAACTGGTCTGCCATCGTCACCGCCCGCCGAATTCGCCTCGGAAACGATTTCGGCCGCGCGATCATCTATACTTCAGACCAATCCCATCACAGCATTATCAAAGCGGCCGTACTCGCAGGTTTTCCGGAAACAAACGTGCGTTTAATACCTAGTGACGCTAAACAGCGCATTGAGCTGCAGGTACTTAGAACTCAAATCGCAGCGGATCGACAGTCCGGATTTATTCCTTTTTTAATTGCCGGCCACGCTGGTACGACCAATACAGGCGCCGTTGACCCACTCGAAGATTTAGCGGAAATAGCTAAAAATGAACAACTTTGGTTACACATTGATGCAGCCTACGGTGGATTCTTCTGTTTAACCAAACGCGGCCGTCAAGCTCTTCGTGGTTTGCAACACGCTGACTCGGTTACTCTGGATCCTCACAAGGGACTTTTCCTACCGTACGGTACTGGATGTTTGTTAGTTCGTGAGCAAACAACACTTCGTCAAGCGCATCATATCAATGCGGCCTATTTACCGCCTTTTCAGGAAGAAAACACCCACGTTGATTTCTGTGAAATTTCGCCTGAATTATCACGAGATTTCCGTGCTTTGCGAATTTGGCTTCCCCTAAAATTATTTGGATGGAGCACCTTTACACAATACCTAGACCAAAAACTGGATATGTGTAACCAAGCCTACGATCAAGTAAAGTCATTAAAACACATTGAAGTAATGTCAACTCCACAACTCAGCACATTCGCGTTCCGCTTGGTGCCGCCTAATGTTTTGTCAAACGCCGCACTGAATTACTTGAATCACGACTTTCTGGAAAGAATCAATCGACAACGTAAGATATTTTTATCGGGGACAACGATCGACGACATATTTATGATACGCATCAGCGTGCTGTGCTTCCGCACTCACGAAAAACATATCTCACAATGCATAACTGCCATAAAAAACAACATTCCGCCCACAATTGAAAACTACAAACCAATCGATTGACAGCCACGGTTATTGTACAATAACATTTCATAAACACGTGATAAACCGCGACAGCACATACCCCCCCTAAAACGTTCGGAGCACCAATATGACAAACCTCCAGGAACCCTCCGCGAAAAGACGCTGGTATCAGGCTATCGGTCCGGGGCTGATTACGGCCTGCGTTGTTATTGGACCTGGCAGTATCCTCACGAGCAGTAAAGTGGGCGCTGATCAAGGGTATTCGATGTTGTGGGTTGTTATCACAGCATGTATTTTTATGATGTTTTACATGCAAATGGGAGCGCGTTTAGGAGTTGTCTCAAAGGAGTCTCCCGCTGAGATCCTTACTCGCAAGGCCGGTCGATGGCTGGCCGTTATGGTTGGCCTAGGCGTGTTTTTCATTTCAACGGCATTCCAATTTGGAAACAACCTCGGTGTTCAATCCGCCTTCGACGTTTTTCTGTCCTCAAATTGGTCAATCGGACTGGTCATTGGCTTCAACGCGCTCTCCATTTCATTTCTATTTTTCTTCAAAAATTTTTATCAAGCACTCGAAAAACTGATGATGTGCTTTGTAGGTTTGATGCTCACCTGTTTTGCAATAAACCTAGCCTTTGCAGGTCCAGAATTTATAGCATTTACTAGAGGGTTAATTCCGACCGCCGGCGCATTCGATAACATGGAAGTTCTAGGTCTTGTTGGCACAACCTTCGTTGTCGCCGCAGCCTATTTCCAGGCATATCTAGCAAAACAAAAAGGTTGGTCCGCAACCGACTTAAATACGGTGATCATTGATGCACGTGTAGGCTCTGTCATTATGGTTGTGATTACAATTATGCTAATGTCCACCGCCGCTGCCGTTCTTGCGGGGCAAGACTTGGAAAATGTCGAGGAGGTAGCAGCAGCTCTGGAACCCGCGTTTGGTAGTAAGGGAAAGATTTTATTTTGTGTGGGGCTTTTTTCAGCAGCCTATTCTTCCTTCCTAGTTAATTCCATGATCGCTGGTTTTATCCTTTCAGACGGTCTGGCATTGGGCTCAAATGCGGACAGTAATGGCCCAAAGATACTCACGACTGTTGTGCTGCTCACGGGAATGACCGTCGCTTTACTATTAAAGCTTACCGATATGAGTGCTGTACCCGCTGTTGTTTCTGCGCAAGCCGTTACGGTCATCGCTGGACCCCTTATTGCTGGTGTTCTATTGTGGTTGACTAATTCCCGTGATGTGATGGGCGATCGCACAAACGGGCTATTCACAAATATTTTCGGTGTGATCGGTTTCATCATATTATTGGCAATTGCCTATTACGTTGCGACCGAAAAGGTACCAGCCGGGCTGAAAAAGATGGGGATTGGCAATACCGAATCGATAACTCAATTCCAGGTTGAAATCTCCACCGTCGATACGAGTCTCAATAAACCAGCCCAAATTTCTCAACTACCACTTTTGGAAAATATCTTATCATGACGGCATGTGTAGAAGACGAATTATTGCTACTCAACGAGCGGTTACTCCAAGCGATTGATTCTAAAGACTGGGAATCCTATATCCAACTCTGTGACGTCTCGCTGACCGCCTACGAACCCGAAGCGTTAGGGCAACTCGTAGAAGGCCTTCCATTCCACTACTTCTACCTAAATCGAACAGCAGCCGCTGCAAATCAGTCGACAATTTGTTCGCCCCGTATTCGGATGCTCGGTGAAAACGCCGCTTGTCTAACCTACGTTCGGCTAATACAAGTCGTTGACGCCGAAGCACATGATACAGTTGGGAGTTATGAAGAAACCCGAATTTGGGAAAAACAGGATGGACTGTGGAAACACGTGCATTTTCATAGATCTTTTGCCGGCAGTATTGAGCTAGGCTAATTTTTTCTATGGCTGACCCGTGCTAAGTCGAATCACGACTTTTCATTTCCTTTAACCTTAAAATGGCTGGTTTTATGACGAGTTATCTAATCTCTGGTGCGACCGGTTTCGTAGGCACCAACTTTTTGATTAATCTTACAAGCAATGACCAATATCGGGTCCTGTCACGCGACCCTGCGAATGCTGCCAAACATTGCAAATCGCTCGACTGTCCAGCCGAATTCTTGGGAGCCGTGCAGTGGGAGCCGACAGACAACAACC
>JABHUV010000166.1 GCA_018658605.1 Planctomycetaceae bacterium
CACCAACGCGCGCAAGGCCGTACTTGGCAGGAACTGGCGGATCAACTAGACGCCACACCAGACCAACTTCGGAAACGTCTGGCACGTGCAACTATGGCGATTTCTCGCGAAGTCGAGCTTGCGGATTAAGGTGTGAACAATGCAGGCAAATCTGAATGAAATAATCCCCTTGCTTTGTGTAGATCAAGCAACTCGCTGGGATTCCGGCGACTACGTACTGGTCGAAGACTATTACGAGCAGTATCCGAATTTAATTGAGGATCAGGAGTTGTTACTTGACCTGATCTATAATGAAATCTATCTACGAGACGAACATAAGCAGTCCAGCGATAGCACAACTTTTAAAACTCGCTTTCCCGGACTTTACGATCAAATTGAGTTCATGCTGGAGGTTCATGAGGTCATTGATGCAGGCAGTCTTGAAGTTGCAAGGGAAGTGCAACAATGGGAATCTGAAAATCAGGCGAACAACGTCGATTCGCACCCAGATCCTGTAAGGGATGTCATGCAGTGGCTCGCAAAAACAGAACCACTGTCGCAATTACCATTGGATATACTGACCAAAATTGCTGCCGAAAGCGTTATTCGTGTTTTTCAAGCAGGCGATTTTATCGCGCGTCAGGGTGACGCCGCGAACTCGCTATGGATTATTAAATCTGGAATTGTGGAAATAGTACTACATACCGACAACGAAAATGCTCAGCTGATTAGTAAATGCGGACCCAATAGCATCATCGGAGAAATTGGGCTATTCACGCGGGAACCACGTAGTGCTGACATGATTGCTGGTGAAGAGGTCGTAGCCATCGAACTGCCTCAACAGCTGTATCGGCAAATCACCTTAGATTTTCCCGCGACTAGCGCCCTGATTGCGGATCAGGTTGCCGAACGCTTAGGGAGCCAAGAAATCGATGTCCTTACAGGCAAAATCCTGGGCGGCTACCAAATCGAACGAAGATTGGGAAGAGGTAGCATGGGTGTTGTCTATGCCGCAATCGACGTAGTAACCGAGGATCGCGTGGCGTTAAAGATGATGAAACATGACATTGTGTTTGACCAAGAAGCAACCTTGCGATTCAAACAGGAGGCGGAAATCCTGACCAGATTGGACCATCCCAGACTCCTTAAAATGCATAAAACGTTTTCCACTCTGTCCACCGTGTTCCTGGTAGGGGAATATTGTGAAGGCGTTACGCTGCGCAAGATGATCCAACAACAAGGCGCTTTGGAAACACAACAGGCGTGTAGTATTATGGGGCAATTGATCGATGTATTACACTATGCCCATCAGCAAGGAATCGTCCATCGTGATGTAAAACCTGCGAATATTATGGTTAGTGCCAATGGTGAAATTAAACTAATGGATTTTGGCTTAGCCCGGAGACAGATGAATTCGGAACTTACTCAAACGGGACAATTACTGGGTAGTCCTCGCTATATGTCGCTGGAACAACTGACCGGCGGCAAAGTAACTAGCAAGAGCGATTTTTTTGCGGTCGGCTGTATCTTTGTCGAATTACTCAGCGGCAAACCACTTTTCAAAGGAATTGATTTTACATCGATGCTCGTCAAACGCTTGTTATGGTCTCTACCAGAATCCGAAGAAATTCGCGCGAATCTTGATCCAGCGATTTATGAAGTCCTGCAGGGATGTTTACAACCGCGAGCGGCGGATCGACTGCAAGGTGATTTCACAACGGATGATCTTCTCAAGATAGCTAGAGAATGGGCAACGCTGCGGTGACGTTCGTTTTCCTTTGGGGCCCACAGGAAAGATCACACCATTGCTCAATTGAGAAAGCTCCCTTGCTTTGGACAAATTGCCGCTTAGCAAGTGGAGCTGCGGTGAGATCATTAGAACCCAAACCACGATGAACGTGGATTAGAGTATTTTCTGTAATTATTGGAGTGGTTGTTGTACGATCGGAATCTCTGTCGACTCTGAGAAGAACCCCGTTGGCTACCACGATAATTACTGAAATATGAACTGCTGCTGCCTGGCCAACAGGAATAAAAGGACGATCGCCGCATCTGTTGTTGCGAAGAAAAATGACTGCGTGATTGGAATTGATCGTGTTGCCAAAAACTAGTGCTACGACCGGAATTTCCAAAATTAAACGTAAATCCAAAATCCGCTGCTTCCGCTCGATCCACCGTAAATGTGAATAGCGAAATTACAGCAACAAAGAGAAAAATTCTCATCGTTAGGGTCTCCAATACCGTAAGGGGGGAAGTTAACAAACAAATAACACACGCTAGTTGTTTACCCCTTTAGACCGCAAACCGCGTGCCAATAGATAAATAACACGTACACTTGCTCGTTTACTTGTTAATCCGAGAGATGGATTCTTGATTTGACGTCATTTTGATATATCAGTGACGTATTATTGATACCCTTCTATTTGGGTCTCTTTTTTTGCCCGCACCAAAAAAATATGGAATTGTTGTCCGATTAATCTGCCAATATCGTTTGTATTTGTGTAAGGGGCAAACGAAGTTTTGAAGCGTCCTTCGTAATAGACAACGTTTGCTTTAGGTAATCGACAAACAATTCTGTCTAAAAAATAAGGAGAGTGTAACTATGAAGACTTTAATATTAAATGCTGTTGCTTTAACCGTTGGATTAGTCATCAGTACCAATCTCAGTGCAAATGACTTTGGATTCCCGTCGGCATTCAACAACGGAAATTCGTATTCTCGCAACACTGGAAATTACCGCAACAACACTCCATCTCGAACTCAAGGGAGGAGCCGATCGATGATGGAAGGCAGCAGTAATCAGTTTCAGGACTTCTTGCAGCAAATCGAACGGTCCAGTGGTGTTCAACATCGTGAATCGCGCAAACGTCTTGTTTATCATCGTGAAGTTGAACATCTGGAAATAGAAACCATGGATATCGACCACCGATCCTTCAACGTGGAAAATATCCTTAACCAATTTCGTAGTGGCGCGTCCGATTCATATAGAAACTCGAATCGTATGCGATACAATGGACGCTGATAAGAAATCTTTACATTTTTTCGCGAATTAATTAACTGGGAGTGTTTCGATGAAGAACTTTATACTTGGGTCCGTTTGTGCTCTGGCCATCACATTATGTGGAGCAGCTGCTATTCAACAGCCTGTGGAATATGAACACATTTATGTCGATCCGGAGAATTACACAATGCATCTGTTCACTCAATGGTCGGAAACTCCGATACCTAAGAAAGAAGGTGTATTTGTTGAGACCGTTGCCAAACTGCAGAAGAACGGTTGGCGGGTCGTCGCAATGGACGATGTTGGGTTTATTATGATGCGGGAAAAATAGATGTGAAATTACATCAGCGTTCAGGGCAGGCTTTCTTTGGAAAGCCTGCCCTTTTTTTGTGTGCTTAGCATATTGGCATCAAACCCAATTACGTTGAGTATTGAAAAAGAATAACACCAGCACAACACCTAAAGTGAATCGACTAAATGGGCTTAGCTAATAATTTCCTTGACGACGTTCCCGTGCACATCGGTCAGGCGAAAATCTCGACCACTATATCGAAACGTCAATTTCTCGTGGTCTAAACCCAGCAAATGCAGAATCGTAGCGTGAAGATCATGAACATGTACTTTATTTTCGACGGCAGCAAATCCGAATTCATCGGTGTTCCCATATGTCATACCACCTTTAACCCCACCTCCGGCTAGAAACATACTAAAACCATGGTGATTATGGTCACGGCCATTTCCATTTTCCGCAACAGGTGTACGCCCAAATTCTCCGCCCCAGACGATCAGGGTATCCTTCAGCATGTCGCGTTGTTTCAGGTCTTTGATCAACGCGGCAATCGGTTGATCCACATTGTCTGCCTTCGCCTTGTGACTCTTGATATCACCATGATCATCCCAAGGCTGCCCGTTTCCATAAAACACCTGCACCATTCGTACTCCGCTTTCCACCAGACGCCGCGCAACTAGGCACGCATCGGCAAACTGACCGGAACCGTAGGATTCACGCGTGCTCTTGGACTCAGACTTTAGATCGAACACCTCTTGTGCTGCCGTCTGCATGCGAAAA
>JABHUV010000058.1 GCA_018658605.1 Planctomycetaceae bacterium
AGGTAGGTTTTCGCGAGGGCCAAATTCGTGCGATACGACAGAACCCATACTTGGGAATTCCAAGGCCGGGCTAGGGCGATAGCCGGTGAACATGTTATGAGTTCCACGTTCGTGAGCGGCTTCACCGTGTGTCATCGAACGACAGATCGCTATTTTGTCAGCGATCTTTGCAGTATTCTTCATCATTTCATTGAGACGAGTTCCGGGCACATTGGTTTCAATGCTATCCATCGGTCCACGATACTCAATTGGAGCAAAGGGTTTGGGGTCCCAAGTCTCTTGGTGAGCGCAGCCACCAGGGAGATAGATATAGATGACCGATTTAGCGGGACCTTCTTTACTCTCGTAAAATTTTTGGTCACCACGAGCTTCTTCCATTCGTAAGTAGTCTGACAGGCTAAGCCCCAGTCCACCTAAGAATCCAACTTGCATAAAGGATCGACGCCCAATACTGCTGCCCTTGCACTTGTTAACCATCGGTTTCTCCGCGTGTGGTTGTAATGATGTTGCGACAGGTGACCTGTACACAAATCAAAAAATAAAATTGACTATGGAATAAACGGTTTCTCAATCGAGATGATTTGAAAACGTATCAAATATAGGTTTGTTTAACAATTTATTGTAACGAATTGAGAACAACAAATGTTGAATTTCGATGCGTTATCGCTGTTAATATTAAAGGTGGGTGCGTTGTCGTTTTTTAGTCTGTTGGTGGGTTGTTGTTGGTGGGTTGTTAATTAAGTGACGTTCGTCAAATGCAAAAAACACCAAATGATGAAGTTACTTGTTTACCAGAAAACGCAGACGTACCATAAAAAGTACCTATGAGTCAATTGTAAGTCAATCATTCCAACGGGGGGGATGTGAAAATCAGCGTGTTTAAGGGTGTTTTCGCACTGTTAAACGCGTTGATTTGATGGTTGTTGTGGGATTTCCCCTCTAGTTCTATAAGTGTTTAAAATTAATTGTAATGTGGATGCTCTATGATGCCAGTGGTAGTGCTCTGAGATCTGCTTCGATCAGTAGTTTGCTTGGATGCTGTAGCGTATGAGGTTCTTCTGGGTATCGTTCTAATTCATCACGTAGCACTTTGACGTCGGCAGGAGCTTCGATTCCTAATCGCACCTTGTCTCCACTGACCTTTACAATTGTTAATGTTATCGAATCGCCAAGTTTAATTTTTTCGCAAACCTTGCGTGATAGTACCAGCATATTTCAAATGCCTCCGATTGTTATAATTAATATATTTGGGCTTTACCGAGGTTCCGGGCAGAAGGGAAAGGGAGCGTTCAAACGAGCACATTAACGTTATGCAGCTATCCATTGTTTGCCGATAATGCATCGCGTTCGTTGGAACGCTCTGAGATTCTCTGCTTTCCGTTCCCTTACGTCTGGTGGTTCAAGCGTTGTAAGTGATTACACTGCAAGTGCTTGTGACTTGGTAAAGAATAATGATTTTAAATAATGAAAGGATTGTGATCGTGCTAGCTGGCAAGTGCCAATTGTTCACAAGGTTCATTCATGTCAACGGCTAGCTTTTGGCGACGTTGACCTGTTGAGTCATAGAACAGCACGGTATTAGAGATGGTTTCCCAAACGGCAGTCAGCTTAACGCTTCGTGGACCGTGTAGGCAGAATAGCATTCCACAGGGAGTTCCCTGCTTCGTTAAAACCCGCTCCGAAAGGGGGAATGCTCCAGGTTGTAAATGATAAAACTCACATAAGACGTTTTGGATTTTTGTCCTAAGGTCCAGCAGGTCCATGACCCGCACTCGCTGGGAGTTCTTTTCTTGCATAACTCTCTTTTCAATCCATAAACAATCAAGCTAATGACGCCGATTGGCCATGTCTTAATATAGGGTGAATGGGAATAAAAGGTGATATGGAGACTATCGGGAGTTGGTGCAAGATTAATTGATTAGGGAATTGGTTTCTTTCAAAAAGGCCAAAAAGAATGGGTGTGATATGCCGGACAAGTCGTGTGTAACGATTATGCGGTTTTGAGATGTTTATGGGTTTAACAGACGATCACTGTTTGGACTTAAATAGGCATTTATTGATCCTATAAGCAATACTTAACGTACTATGGTTTGACTGCCCAAAAAATGTTCTGTGTGGACTGGGATAAAATCGGCCTACTGTGGCTATCTGTCATAATGAAGCGATGTATAAAGGGATTCGATGTCTATTAAGAAGCGAGTGTTAATCACAGGGGGAGCTGGTTTTTTGGGCTCTTTTCTATGCGAGAGCATGGTCGAACGTGGCCATGACGTGATTTGTTTGGACAACTTCTTTACTAGCCAAAAGGTGAATGTCCAGCATTTATTATGTCACAGCAACTTTGAGCTTGTGCGGCACGACGTCACGATGCCGATTTGGTTAGAGGTCGACGAAATCTACAACTTGGCATGTCCGGCTGCTCCCGGTCATTATCAGTTCAATCCCATCAAGACACTGAAGACATCAGTACTTGGCGCGATTCATGTTCTTGGGATGGCTAAACGATGTCGTGCTCGAGTGTTACAAGCATCGACGAGTGAAGTTTATGGAGATCCACGTGAGCATCCCCAAACGGAATCTTATCGAGGGAGTGTCAATCCAGTGGGACCGCGGGCATGTTACGACGAGGGTAAACGAGCAGCAGAGACACTGTTTATGGATTACCACCGTTGCCATGATATTGATATCCGTATCGTGCGAATTTTCAATACGTATGGCCCACGCATGCACCCATTTGATGGCCGTGTTGTTTCTAACTTTATTCGACAAGCACTACACCACGAACCAATTACGATTTTTGGGGATGGATCGCAAACTAGATCCTTTTGCTATCGAGATGACCTTGTTTGCGGCTTAATTGCTATGATGGAGAATACCGTAGGTTTCTCTGGCCCCGTGAATATTGGAAATCCAGGTGAATTTACAATTTTAGAACTAGCTGAAAAAGTCATCGAGATCACCGACAGTCGCAGTAAAATTATTCACGAAGAATTACCGACTGACGATCCGACGCGTCGACAACCGGATATTTCCTTAGCGCAAGAAAAACTCGGCTGGGAACCCACCATCGACTTAGCAACTGGGTTGGCAGAAACAGTGAAGTGGTTTCGCAGTATCAATATGAGTGACTACCGTCCCCCGACGCCAAATTTCTAGGTCACGGTTGCCGATTCTACGCCTGCTTACTTCTTGACGCTGCTGTAGATTTTAAATTGCTTGGCGATTTCTGCTTCTTGCGTTGTCCCTTTGTGAATATACACTCGGTAGCGCAGAGTCATCGTTTCACCTTTGGCTAGCGTATGCGAACCATCGACGTTGTTGTCCCCTTTGAAATGGTGCAGGCCAAAAGGGTTAGCGGTAAAGAGACCATAAGTTCTGACATGCCAATATGTTGGAAAGCGAAAGCTGCTGGGATGGTTCATAATAGCAATACCGACCGTGTTGTCTTTAACCGGTCCAACGTAATCAACCCACGGAGCGGCTTTGCCCCACGCGTTACCGTCTTTGTCACCATTGGCATTGAGAACGGTACCACCTAACATAGAAGTAATCTTCATACTGCCTGCGGTGCGGACTCCAAAGGAACCTTCTTTCGTATCACCAAATTTAACGGGCCCATCGCTCGCCGTAACGGTTGTGTCAAAGTCGATCCAGTAGGCGGTTTTGTTAGCCCCAAAAGTGAGTCGGCGGATGTCTTGACACTGTCGTTTTCCGTCGGGCCCGAGCCAATCATTAGTCGTTTCGATAACAGCTGTTTCACCGCTTTTTAGAGTCTTGAATTTTTGATGGATGATGTTGCCGTGTCCCTCGACTTCACTCCAAAAATCAATGCCATTGACGTCGCCATGGGTGAACCAAAACGAGCGATGGTGAATATGGTCATCTCGTTCATGTTCACCTGCTTCACGCATTGGATAGGCACGAGTGATTTCGTTGCCGTGTGGTCCCATAAGCGGCCACAATATCGGTTTGGCACCCGACTTGATGAGGTAGTGTGTTAGTAGCTTGCCGTTGCGAGTCACTTTGACACCACTATCGGTTTCAGTAATCTGAAAGTCATCCGCCGGAGTAACGTTTGACAATGCAAAAATCAGACTGAGGCAAAGTAGAATACGGGTTGTTCGGGCAATCATGTTGGTTATTATCCGTTACTAGTGAAGTGGTAATTATCAACGGATTGTAACACTCTAGAATTGCGTGTGCAAACTGTGGACCATTTATAGGAGCCTGCCAGAGGATTTCCGTTCTTAACCAGCATTCAAAATTGAGTCGCTGCGGCCTACAATTGCAACAGCTAAGGCTGTCCGCCGTGACCAGAGTGAACTCTCATGACTAGGAGTGCGAGGTGGATCAACGTAGCTTGTCGTCAGAAAGAAAGGCATAAGGTCTACAATGCCAGTGCAGGCAGCCATAATGCCTACTGCAACATTAATACAGTGCTTCGACGCCAACGTAGACGAATGCCGGTGCGCCGGTGCGGGGGCCGTAGGGATGCCGCGTGATCACGTATTTCTCATTGAATAAATTCTGAGCTCCACCGAATATTTTCCAATTCTCGTTGAACATATAGTATGCCGACATGTCCCAGATGAAGTAGGCGGTTGTGGTACCGTAGCGCGCGTCGGTGGAAACGCCGTCAACAAATGTTTCGTTGCTGGCAGTGGTGTAGGTCGCATCGGAGTAGGTGCCAGTGATATCAAATCCACTCTTGTCAAAATGCCATCCAGCCCCAAAGGTTAACGTAAACTCAGGGATGTAAGGAACTCGTGCTCCGGCTTGTCCGTCAGCGAAAATCGACTCGGCATTATGCGACAACGTATCGGTTAGCAATGCAGCATCGGTGTAGGTGGCACTGACAAACAACGGATTGTTAAAGTCAAGGTTCTTATCAATTCCGCGGTCGTATTGCAGTGTGAATTCAAGTCCGTTGGCATACAGAGAACCGACTTGGTCGTCGGATTCTGGGTTAGCTCCGGAACCAACATTATCGAGAACAATGAGATCATTGAAGTGGGAATAAAAGTATAGTAACTGGCCAACGACTGCTCGATCCGGATTCGTATAACGCCAGCCAAATTCGCTGGCGATCACTTCTTCTTCACTTAAACCACTGGTCAACTTCTTCGGATCTGGCGGAGAAACTCCTCGATTGATACTTGCTAGGAAACTTAAATTTTCGGTTTTCTTATAGGTTAAGCCAAGCCCGCCGCTGGTCATGGTCAAGCTTCCGGTCTTATCCTGTGGCGTGTTCTCAGTGGCAAAGCGTTGGTATCGCATGTCCATTTTCTCGACTCGGATTCCAGGCGTTAACGTCCACTTACCGCGACTCATCCGGTCCATTGCCCAGAACGCAGTTGCATTGGTCGTTTGGCGACGGTCGCCAGCGGCTCCCCAGGTTCCTGCCTCAAATCCCGAAACGCCTCCGACTGAATTGGTTTCATAGAAATCCTGCCGTTGGAATCGGCGAATGCGATCTGCGTTGAAACGCAGTCCCAATTGAATGTCATGATCCCACTTAGACCCTTGCATCGCTAAGTTCATGACGCCCTGATAGCCCCAAGAATAATAGTCGCGATTATTATGCTTAACACCGAGGACTCCGGCTTGCGTACCATTGAGTACTCCATACCCGGCTGCGTTGCCAAGGGGGTCGCCGAGTACATTAGAGATACCATAGCTGGTGCCCATACTAGCGAGATCGCCATCGTAGATCTTGTTGAGTTTATACCAGTCGCGGTGGAATTTGTTGTAGTACACTGTTTGCGCAATTGTCATCCAGTCAACTTCTTGATCAGCAATGATCCAACGCAGGTAGTTTCGCGCGCCGTAGGTCTGCATGTTATCAAAGCGAGTACCGCTATAACGAGCATAGGGGTCGGCATTGAAGTCTGCCATTGTTTGTCCCACGTAGCCTTCATTGGCTTGGAATGAAGTGTATCCAGTTTTCACTTCAAAGCGTTGATAAGTGTCGACATCACCAGGTTCCCAAAACATCTTGAACATAGGTTCTTGCTTGGTGAACCCGGTGTCTTGAGCGTTTTGCGTGGGGTAATTTACGCCGCCGATTTTTCGGAATCCGTCTGTTTCCCGAAAATATCCTTCGATCAACCAACCCACTCTGCCACCATTAGGAGTTTCCATGGTATTACCGAGCCACGTATGCATCCGCATTTCATTGTTCGTGCCAAACAAGAAATTCATGTAAATGGTTTTGCGATCGGGAATGGGAGTGGAGAGGAAGTTAATCGCTCCACCGGTGCTGTGTGGTCCAAATTGTATCTGGCTACTGCCCTTAAATACTTCGACGGCACTCATGCGTCCGACTGTAGGGAAGAAGTAGGCCGAAGGTGCTGAGTAGGGAGCGGGAGCAACGAGGATGCCATCTTCCATGAGGGAAATTTTGGCACTACGTCCCATATCCGCACCGCGTAAGGAAATGTTGGGGAAATTACCGAATCCATCTTCTTCACGTAAATAGACGCCGGGTACGTTGTTAAGGATACGGTTAGGGTTGTCGTAAGCTTTGCTCTTGAGAGGTCCAAGTTCCAGAAAAGCTCCGGAACCACCCGCATCAAAAGCACCTTCGAGGTCGCCGAAGATTGTGCCTGATCCCAGCACAGGGTCAAAGGCAGGGCGGTGTCCTTCCACGGTGACGCCAGGAACGGTTGTTGGTTCGTCATCGTCGCTGTTTGCTTTTACAGTATCCGCAGCTTTATCGGGCTCTTCAGAGTCCGTCGCGGTGTCTTGGGCGACTTGCGGTCCACTGCTCACTTCGTCGTCGAGTTGTATTGCGCTTTCAGTTTCGAACAATTCATCAAGCAGTTGTTTTGGGGCCACAAGTAGCGGTTTGTTCAATAGTTTCTGCAGCGGTTTTTCTGTTTCTTCAGTTAGACTCGCCGTGTTCTCTTCTGACACTTCAGCTTGAGCCTCTACATCGTTAGCCGGCAGGGGTTCTGATTCTTCTGGAGTAACACCCGGCGCTGTTGGAATAGCCGTTGCGGAAAGCGTGGGTGTTTTCGACGAAGGTAATGTGTCCTCTGCAGCGGCTACATAGGTTAGGCCGATTGCGGAGATGCTGGCAACGATCCAGCGCAGTGATCGATGTTTACTGACGAATTGTTTTCTTTGCATAAGTAAATCCAGATTGTGTTTTTATGGTTGATCCAAAACAGACTCAAAATTGTCCGTTTTGTTGTTTTTTGCCTGGATTGGGGGCATTGTGAGCTTGCAAAAAAATGCGAGTCATGTCATCACAATCTGGGTACGTGCTAATTCGGTTTGGTAGTTTTGCTACCGTTTAGGAAGAAAACCTGCAACGTAAATCGTCTGCAAAGCGGCAAACTTTAAAGAAAACACAGAAAAACAAACTGTGTGTGGCCAGAGGTCAACACAAGTTACTTGTTGCTTTGAGCAGCTTGTGTTTTCAATTGCCAGAATTCGTCGGCAGAGACTTCTTTGAAGATGGCCATTTGATCACCAGTTTTACTGATTCGTTTGCGATCGGTATTGGTGAGTTGCCAGTTGATCGTATGTTCCGAGCGTACAATTTGTTTGCGTAGACCAACTTCATCGAGCATCAAAATTCGCTTGATTGATTTAGGCACTAGTTTTTGCTTCGCCATGAGTCGATTGAGTTCAAATCGTGAGTAGGGGGGGAGATTGCCAATGCGAGTGCTATTTAGACGAGCAACCCAGTCAGCAAAATGTCGGTACCGCTGAATTGCGGAATCGAATTTAGGCGCAATCCCAGTAGCTTGATACGTCAGATGCTCACTCGTCACTCGTACCGTTTTTGTCGAGAGATTGAACTCGTGTTGGAGTTTAGGTTGAACGTATTTTGTTAGCGCTGTGCTACTGGTTTGCGAGAGCACTTGATCCAAAAACTGGACTAGGAAATCTTTGGTGAGTGTTGTTTTAACTTTTCGCTGTGGGTCGAGTAGCACGAACCGACCGCGTTTTACGTCAAATACAGTGATCTCACCGAACTCGGATTCGTTTTCAATAAAATCATAGATCGTTGTGCCGTTGAACATGGTTAAGCTACTCACCGCAGGCGCAGAATTGTTGCCTACAAAGACGGAGGTCTGCATGCGGAAATCTTCGCTTTGGCCATGAGTTGTCGAGACGACGCCGAGCATGACAATAAGGGCAAGGAGAACCGAAAAATAATGACTATTGCTTGTGTGTTTCATGAATGAGTAGGCCTTAGATTGATGAAAATCGTATCAATTTGACGCAATGATCTCTATGCGGCAGACGCAGAGTTTACAGCAAAAAGCGAGCTTGTGTAAATGTTGATCTGGGTGCCCTGTACGCTAGGCTATAAGCTAAAACCAATGAAAGCAGTGTCCGTGAGAGATGGTGCTATTTGGTTTGGTGAGCGATATTGACGTCGACGGCACCGTTTTGTTTGGCGATGTCTAGAGCGCGAACGAAGGCAGAAAAGTTAATGTTTGAGTCACCTCGGATGGTGATTGCCTTTTCGTCAGAATCTTTAAGCAGTCGGCGGATTTCTGGGCCGAGTGTTTCAAAGGTGACTTGCTGTTTGTTGATGTAGATGGTGTCGTCACTCGAAAGTGTGATCATAATCTTGTCGATGGATGAGACGCTGCCAGCTTCAGCTGTTGGCAACGTGAGCTTGATCGATGGAGTGAGGAAGGTCGAGGAGAGCATGAAGAAAATGAGTAACTGAAAGATGCAGTCAATCAATGGGCTCAGTTCCATCCGCAATCCTGGGCGTCGTTGTCGCTGGATCGGTTTCACTGCTTAGTCCCCTTGGCGTACCACTCATTGAGCCTGGATGAAACCCAACTCATTTGCAATGTAAGTGCGGCAATGCGGCTGTCGAGAAAATGGTAGATTGCCAAGGTTGGTAAGGCAACGGTGAGGCCGAACACTGTGGTCAATAAAGCAGTCCAGATTCCAGATGCGAGATCACTTGGTTGCACTTGGCCTCCGGCTTGCTCGATCGCATAGAAGGCATCGACGAGCCCGCAAACTGTCCCTAAGAGACCAATCATCGGAGCCAATGTGCCTATGACGGAAAGCCAGTTAATGCGTCGCTCGAGAATTGTAATTTGTTCTGATGCTTCTCGCCCGACAATTTCGTCGCGTAATTCCTGTGATGCATCGCCGTGTTGTAGGGCACAGCGGGCAATTGTTGCGAGGGGGAAGTTGATGGATTTGAGCCAGTGGATAATGTCTGCTGGTGATTGTGTGGCGAGTCGCTGCTCGAGCTTGCTGGCAAAGTTGTGATAGTTTCCACGGCGGTAAACAAGCACAATCGTTCGCTCGATGGCTACGCAGACAGCGACGACGGAGCAGAGTAGCAGTGGATACATGACGAATCCGCCCTGTTGAAATAATTCAAAAAGTGTTTTCCCCCAAAACATGCTCGTGTGCTTTCTAGTCTTTCTTCGTCTGCGTTTATTTATGGTAAGTTGCTTGTGAGAAACGCGCTGACTCGTAAGCTTTGTATTGCTAGTGCTCATCAAAAGTGTACATCCCGCCCGTGGAAATGCTCTTTTTTAAGATTTTGTCCTTAGGTGTCAATAAAATGAGCCTAAAATCAATATTCTTAATGAGACTTAGTATCGAATGGTCTTGATTATACTCGAATATGGTAGTAAATCGCTTGATTGTCAAGTGATTTCTCTATTATTACAGTGTTTAATGGAATTAACTGCTTAAAAGATAAGATAAAAATAAACGATCATTGACATTATGTCTCAATAAGGTTATTTTTGTGGTTAGTCGATGTAGACAATGATTCACGGATTGTGCGTAAGAAAGAATAGGTTTTGGCCAAGCGAATAGTACGACAGGATAGTCTGTTTTGCGTGTTGCTCTTATTTAGTGCATTTGGCCACTTTGCGCTAGGGTATATCGGATCTTCTGAAGATGTTACGCCGCCAAAAGTATTGGCTCGCGAGCAGGGTGAAAACACGGTGCGAGTGCAGTTGGTATCGACTGTAAAGCCAGCAGTGATGTCTGAATTGCCGGAGTTACCACCGCAACCGGAAGTTGTGTTTGACCCGGATGATGCTGAATTACCTCAGCAATCCGACCAGTTGGACCGTCAGAGTGCGGTGGAGCTTGTTGCGTTGCCGATTGAGCATGCAAGTCCAGAATACCTAGTGCCCGCGCCACAGCCACAGCAACGGCAAAAACCAGTACTGCAAGATTTACCAGCAGACTCTCAGCAAACAAAGGTGGTTCAGCGCGATACGCAACCGCTCGATATTCCAATGGAACAGGTTGAAAGGGTACCTATTGTAGAGCCTCGAGAAGGTAATGCTGAGGCGGATTTGGTTAATGAAGGATCCCGCGGGGCGAAGGTTGCACCGCAATTACGTGCTGAAAACAAAGACCCTGCTTATCCACCGGCATTGCTTGATCGCAAGGTTGAGGGCCGCGTGGTATTGTTGGTTTCCGTGCTGCCGAATGGCCGAGTAGGCAAGATTGCTGTGCATGTAGCCTCTGGTCATCAGGAGCTCGATACTGCGGCTGCTGCAGCTGTGGCTGATTGGCGATTCTCGCCAGGTACGCGAGGTGGCAAGGTTCAGCAGATGGATGTGCTTGTCCCGGTTACCTTTAAAGTTGTCACAGGTAATCGTCGTCGTAAGTAAGCTTTCTTGCTACACAGTACGCACATTCTTTTTTGCGAAAAGTCTATTGTGTTCTGTAGTGAAATGTGCATAATTTTGTTAATGATAACTAATCTCAATAAAGAGGTGACGGTTCTTGGTTAAATGGCGAAACGCTTTTGAGCGTTCTTTCTATTGTGATGGTAGGTCTGTTTCCATGGGGCCAATAAATATGAGAGTAGAAAAACATTTGACTATAGGTCGATTTAGGACCACCTTTGGTAAAACAGGAATTTGTGCTAATCGTCGGATGAACGCAGCAGATATACCCAATAGTGACTCTAGCCCTACTGACGATCTCTCCCGCAAGAACCAAGCTGGACAGGCTGAGCCGCGTATTATAGAGTCCTCCGATTTATTCCAAGGTAACAACGTGATTCAAATTCGGCATGGCGCTGAAATCTATACTTTACGCCAAACCCGCCTTGGAAAACTCATTCTAAACAAGTAACCGGTCTTTGCTCTTTGCCGCTTGCCTGTATAGAATAACCGTAGATGTATGATCGTTACTGTGGCTCATCGAATTATGGTCACAATTTGTTTGAGCTTGCATCCACTAGTA
The DNA here is from genome assembly GCA_018658605.1 of Planctomycetaceae bacterium. The sequence goes on from JABHUV010000058.1 coordinate 11,209, forward strand.
AGCAAGCTTATTATCGTTTCTCGTCGCCCAGGAAAAAAGAACAATTGTCATGAAGCAACGTCAACATAACGGTTTTACTCTCACTGAATTGTTAGTGGTCATTTCGATTATTGCGATTCTTGTGGGGATGTTGTTACCGGCAATTGGAATGGTGCGAGAAAATGCACGTCGCTCCACGTGTAATAACAATATTGGCCAAATAGCTAAAGCGACAATGAGTTTTGAATCGCGAAAGCAGCGGTTCCCCGGTTATCGTGAGCAATTTGCCCGCGTCCCTGGTACGAGTGTGCCCGCTGGTGCTAATAAACAGGGTACTTGGATGACGGCCATCATGAGTGACCTAGACCAGCAGCCTGTTTACAAATTATGGAACAACCCGCAACTTCCCTTAATTATCGATGCGACAACTAGCCCCATAACAGCCAATGGGCAATTATTACCTTCATTTGAGTTTTTGCGATGTGCCTCGGACGTAACGATTGATGATGCCATTGGTCCGGCAGTCGATATAGCTAAAGGCTATCAAACTGCGAATGCGCAAGTTCCTTCGTTTTCGTCCTATGCCGCCAACGCTGGATTTTTACCTCTTAGCACAGACCCGATTTGGATTGGTAACGACAGTAATGGCAACGGGATTGCTGATTCTTACGATTTTGCGCAAAACAAAGCTAATGGTATTTTTCATGATCGCTACGCCTATCCTAAATTGAATGTATCGATGACGGACTTACAGGATGGAGCAACCCAAACTATTCTATTCTCAGAGAATCTACAATCGACTCTTTGGTTCAGTACAGGATTTCCGGGAGACCCTAACCGATTAGCCAACACGATTGTCTGGCTCTATGCGACAGATAAACCCATTGGACAACGTGTACCGCCTTGGCCAGCGCCTACTAACCAGATTACGCTTGAGATGAGAATCAACGGCGAAGCGGATAAGATTGCTAAAGGCAACCCATTTCTCGCTCCAACTGCTTATACGGCGCGACCTTCCAGTGGTCATGGAGGAGGCGTGATGGTCGCTTTTGCTGATGGGCACACGCAATTCTTGAACAACGAAATTGACTACGCAGTCTATCAATCCTTGATGACTCCAGACAATTATAAGTCATCTATGCCAGCTTATACTTATGTGCTCAATCCGAGCGACTATAGCGATTGACAACTTCCTAGTGCACAGTCTCAGATTTATGGCGAGCCCGCTCGGTTTGAAAAATTTTATGGGTAGTGCAACTGCGACTGCTAGTTGTCTAGCTTTCTTAGTGCTCGGAAAAAGTCTGTAAGAATAGCACCACATGGCTCAGCAAGTACTCCGCGGACGATCGCTGCTTGATGATTCAAACGATTGTCATTGAGCAATTGGTACATCGACTCGACGGCTCCACCCTTAGGGTCCACAGCGCCATACACAACTAACGGTATTCGCGACTGAAGAATCGCTCCGCTACACATCGTACAAGGCTCTAACGTCACATACATCGTGCAGTCTTCTAGACGCCAATCTCCGACCGCTTCGGCCGCCTGGGTAATCGCGATCATTTCAGCATGAGCCGTGGCATCATGCAACTGTTCGCATTGGTTATGAGCCGCTGCAATGACATTACCTTGCTTCACAATCACAGCACCAACAGGTACTTCTTTGAGTTCACCCGCATAGTGAGCTTGCTGCAGCGCCAACTGCATGAAGTGTTCGTGTGTAACCCAAGCAGCGAGCTCATCATCGGTAAGTGCCTTGTTCTCAGCGTTGGCGTCGTCCTGAATCACAACAAATCCTTTGTTGACTACTTTGATCGTTTAACTTTGAGTTCGCGGACTTGGATGTTCTTTAG
>JABHUV010000144.1 GCA_018658605.1 Planctomycetaceae bacterium
AGATTGACTTCATTGCGCGTCGTTATTGTTCGTCCTTCAATGTCTTGATAAACCACGAGTTTGCGATTGATCCAGCAGCGAATCTGATGAGGTTCAACCCGCACTCGGACGCGATACCACTTGTTGTGATCGAACGTCATATAACGAGTCGTTTCGTTTTCAGAGGCATCGAGCCCATCTAGACTTGAAAGTCCAACGACAGCGCCACCCCAACCGCCGACAATAAAACTGCAGTACGAGTTGGCAACGGGAAACGTCATGCCACAAAAGAAATCATTACCGTCGAGTTTAATGGCATCCACACGTATCTCGTAGTTTGTTTTGGGTAATGCCTCGCCAGTATAGGTAACACCAGACATGGAATAACCGAATTCCATTAATATCTGCCCCTTCGTTACTTGGACATCTCCCTCACCACCATAGTTCGTCTTCTTCCAGTTCTGCATCGTCTTGCCATCAAACAAGCTGCGCCACTTTTGGGAACCTCGTTCGCTTTGGCCCTGAGCGGAAATCGGAGCAATACATATCAAGAACAAGAGCCATTGGATGCTGGTGTTTAATCGAGGCATGGGGGAACCGTAGGGAGTTGTGCGGAAGTTGCGTTTATATCGTGCCTATATTCTAAGGCAAAACGACAACAGATGACATTGCAGCGAGCGCGCTTATCTAGTCAGCGTCAGGCCGGCTTGAACGGTGGCGCCGGGAGTACCGAAGCCATAGATTTCCTCGTACGATTCGTTGGTAATATTCTGCGCTCGGACAAAAAACAACCATTGCTCGTCAATTTGATGATTCGCATGCAGATTCAGTAACATGAAATGTTCTAGCTCCGTTTGAGCCAGACCAGGAGGATTATCCAAGCGGCTGCCGGTATACCCCAGCGAGAAGCCGATTTCAGTTTTGTTGTTGCTGAGAGCACGTGTCAAAGCAATGTGGGCTCGGTGCCGAGGTCGTCGCAGCAGTTCTGCGCCAGTATTACGGTCAATGGTGTCGGTCAGTGTATAGTTGGCATCGATTCGCGTTTGCTCATTAAACTGCCAAGCTAGAGAAACTTCGACTCCTGCTGAACGAGCGTGTCCGACATTGTCCAGAATAAACAAACTTGGATTCCAGACAATTAAATCCTCAAAGTCATTACGAAAATAAGTAACATCAGCCAGTACGGTTTCGTCAAACAGCGTCCGCGTGTAGCCAACTTCCCAACCCTTGCTTGTCTCGGGCCGCAAATCAGGATTGCCAAACGCGAATAGGTTTTCGGCTAATGCCGGAGCTCGAAATCCGGTGCCCAGTGAGGCATGTAGCTTATCGATTTCGTTTAAGTAGTAGACACTATTTAGACGATACGTATTGGCCTGTCCGGCTGTGCTGTAGTCGTCCCAACGGACACCGACTGTGGCGTGCCAATTATCTCGCAGTGTCATCTGGTTTTGCAGAAACAGGGCCGCGTTGGTTTGGTTGTTTAATGGGTTTTGTTCACTTTCAGCCTCTTCATGTTCATAGCCGGACCCCACGGTTAACAAATTGTTATCGTTGACAACGTAATTAGCTTGATAGTCCACCGTACGACGTTGACCTTGAAAGAAGGAGTCAAAGAACACATTGGGCACAGCTGTGTCAATGCGTTGATAATCTGTCAAACTAAACCCAACTCGGTGTTCCAAACGGCCTGCCATTGCTGTCTTGGAAATCTGAATGCGATTCGAAAAATTTCGAGTGAGGTTCGCACGAATTAGATTGTCCACTGGGTTAGGATTGCCAAAAGCCCAATCATCGACTTCGACGTCGGCAGAAGTATAGCGAAAGACATAGTCGATATTCAGCGTTTCTGATGGGTTCCATCCGAATCGTCCTGACAGGGTACCGACGTCAAAATCATCATGCTCGTTGTTTCCAAAGCGAGCGGCAGCTTGAGAGACACTGTGCGTGTCGAGGTAGGAGCCACCGATGCTGTAGTATGAATCGTCATCGCCGCCACTGTAGCGCAGGCTCTGAAAGCTCGTCCCCAAACTACCTCCATAAGCCGATAGTTTCATTTTCCGAGGCCCGTTGCCACGTTTGGTGATGATATTGATGACGCCGCCTATCGCATCGCTTCCATACAGAACACTTTGGGGACCTCGTAGTATTTCAATCCGTTCGATGTTATCTGTGGTGAGGTTGCCAAAATCAAAAGCCCGCGAAGCACTCGATGGATCATTTAATGGAATACCGTCAAGCAATACTTTGGTGTGGGCAGAATTAGATCCGCGGAGAAAAAGCGAAGTCAGTGAACCGTTGCCACCGCCACGAGCCGTCGTAATACCTAGCTGGTTTCGCAATGCCTCTAAAACCGTCGTGTGTCCGGACTTCTCGAGTTTGTTAGAGCCGATAATGGTAATGGAGTTACCGTTAGTGCGTTGACTAGTGGCCAATCCTCCGGGTGACAATATTGTATTGTTGCTTAACGGGGTACGTGGAAATGAACTAGGGCGTCCGATCACAACCGTTTCCGGAAGCACCTCTGGAACGGTGTCACTTGGCACAGTTGGAGGCGTGGTAGCATCCTGTGACAACACGTTGACATTTATTATCAGCGTGATTCCGAGGACGGTGCATATCGCCCTCAGTAAACCTGTAAGTTGGTTATTGCTCATAATATTGGCTCGTTGTATTCCCGCAATGCCTTTACAGTTATTCGTAAAATCCAACCAGCAGATATCCTGACTTCCGGTTTCACCAATACCCTGCCCCCTTCCCAGCTTTACGCCAGTGGGCTAATTGCAGAAATTGTCGCCGGTTACAGTCGCGGGAACGGTGGGAGACTTGCACTCCGCTTCCCTACTGTGGATTGATGTAGTTATGTAAGAACGATCATGTCGCCCATGGCTTTCAATACAGTTAAAGCGTGGTATGCAACTAGTATTGAATCTACTGAAACATCGACCCGTTTTGATGTGTTGCTGCAGTCTATCTTAAGCGGACTGCGCATGAAGGCTGATTACTGCTCAGTAGCAGTTAGAATTTTCCAGCTTTTAATCAGTTCGGTTGCACCAGCAAGAACTTCAGCGGGAGTGGTAAACCAGCCAAGACTCAAACGGACCGTCCCTTGGGCCACATCGGCTGCGAGCCCGATCGCACGTAGTGTGTCGGACATTTTCGTTTCTCCACTATGACAGGCTGCACCTGTCGATGCGCAGACATGTGGAGTTGCTGCCAGAAGTTGTTCGCCCGTAACACCAGGAAAATTGACACTGAGCGTGTTGGGTAAACGTTTCGTTCGGTCTTCGAGAGGGTCATCATATTGCCCATTGACGCTAATGGTTGCATCGGTACCCAGCGTCAGCAGATTCAATAGGTCATCGCGCATCTCGGCGATTGCATTTTGATGTCCAGTTGGGTTTTCCATGAGCATTTCACAAGCCGCACCTAAGCCAATCCAATAGGGAGTGTTCTCTGTTCCCGCACGAACTCCCTTTTCATGATTTGCACCATGAATCAATGATTCTAGTTGGATTCCATTGCGAATAAACAATGCGCCGACACCTTTGGGTGCATACAGTTTGTGTCCTGCGAGTGTTAGAAAGTCGACTTGCAGTTTATTAACATCAACCTCGATTTTACCCAGACTCTGCGCGGCATCGGTATGGCACAAAACTTTGTGATGGTGGCATAGGTCAGCGATTTCTCGAATGGGCTGAATAGCTCCGATTTCGTTGTTGGCATGCATGATACTAACAAGTCGAGTGTCATCATTGATTGCTTGTTCAATAACACTTGGGTCAACAACACCATTGGTATTGCATCCAACTCTGGTCACGCGGACTCCTAAATCCTCAAGGTACGCTGCTGGTTGCTGAATCGCAGGGTGCTCAAACTCGGAAATGATCAGATGACCGGTGAGGAGTCCTTTACGGCCCAAATGGCGATCTAAAAAGATTCCTTTGAGGACATGGTTATTACTTTCACTACCACCGGAAGTAAAGGTGATTTCTTCAGGAACTGCGCCTAAAAACGAGGCGACGTGGCCTCGAGCGGTATCAATGACATTACTGAGTTGAGTCCCTTTGATGTGTGAGCTTGAAGGGTTCCCAAAATACTCGGTCAAAAACGGTAGCATGGCTTCATAGACCACTGGCGCAATAGGTGTTGTCGCATTGTTATCTAAATAAGCCACATCGGTCATAGCAATTTCCGATCTACTGATTTAAATGATTCATCGTGATTAATAACGATCGAACGCAACGATGACGTTAACAGGATGGACCTTGGCCAGGCGCCTGTTGTTGTTGGGCAACCATTCGGCTTTTTTCCATCGCATTTTCTGCTTTAGCAATATAGCTGTGGTCATCTGTACCAGCATAGGCTCGCTGGTACGTGACACTCATAGCCGTATAGCTAAACGGGTCAGTGGGGTCGAGATCTACAGCAGTTTCGCCATGTTCAACCGCTTTGGCATGCTGGTCGACTTTGCCGTAGAGTACTGCTAGCGTGAAGTGGCAAATTGCATGCTTGGGGTCTTCTTCAAGAATCTCTAGCAGCAAAGCAATGGACTCGTCGAACTTACCTTCGTCCTTAAGCGTTTCGGCTTGAGAAAGCTTGGCATTGATTTGAGACATTCTAAATTCTTTCTGTGGTAATCCTGCAGGCAGGGGGGTGTTATATAACGTTATCGAGACAACGCTGCTTGAGCTGCTGCGAGTCGAGCGATTGGCACTCGGAAGGGTGAACAGCTAACATAGTTTAGACCAACGCTATCACAGAATTTAATAGAAGCAGGGTCTCCGCCATGTTCACCGCAAATTCCGATTTTCAGGTTTGGCTTTGTTGCTCGACCTTTGGCAACTCCCGCTTCGACCAATTGCCCAACACCGGTTGTGTCGAGTGATTGGAATGGGTCAACGGGAAGGATTTCTTGCGACAAGTAATCAGGCAGGAAGCTGTTGATATCATCACGACTGTAACCAAACGTCATTTGCGTAAGGTCGTTCGTTCCAAAGCTAAAGAACTCGGCATGCTCGGCAACTTCATCAGCTGTGAGACAAGCACGAGGAATTTCTAGCATCGTACCGATCAGGATATTTAAATTGCCGCTAAATTTCCGGCGAGCTTTAGTGGCTGCGATCGTTTCAGCGACTTTGCCACGCAATAATTTTAATTCACTGGCAGTACCTACGAGTGGAATCATAATTTCAGCAACCGCTTTGACACGTTTCTTTTTACACAAGATAGCTGCTTCGACAATCGCCGTAACTTGCATTTCAAGAATTTCTGGATAAGTCACACTCAGTCGGCAACCTCGATGGCCAAGCATGGGGTTGGCTTCGTGTAGTTGTTCGACACGCTCTTGGATCGCCGCAACTCTCACGCCCATTTTCTTTGCGAGTTGTTTTTGGCTCTTTTCATCATGTGGTACAAATTCGTGTAGCGGTGGATCCAGTAAGCGAACGGTAACCGGCAAGCCCTTCATTGCTGTGAAGATTCCAACGAAGTCTCGGCGTTGGAAAGGCAATAATTTTTTAAGCGCCTTGCGTCGATCCTTTAAGCTTTCCGCAAGGATCATTTCTCGCATAGCGAGAATACGATCCCCTTCGAAGAACATATGTTCGGTTCGGCACAGTCCGATACCTTGAGCGCCAAAATCTCGAGCTCGTTGTGCATCCGCCGGTGTATCGGCATTGGTGCGAACATCGAGTTGACGGTACTTATCCGACCAACGCATGATTCGTGAAAAATCGCCCGACAGTGAAGGTTGAGAAGTTTCCACTGCACCTCGCATTACTTCACCGGTTGATCCGTCTAAGCTAATCAAGTCTGTGTGTTTAAACTTACGGCCATTGACGGTAAAGGTGCGTTTTGCTGCGTTGATATGTACTTCACCCGCACCAGCGACACAACAACGTCCCCAGCCACGAGCGACAACGGCGGCATGACTTGTCATCCCCCCGGTACTTGTGAGAATGCCCGCAGCGCTGTGCATCCCATCAATATCTTCGGGACTGGTTTCTTTACGAACCAAGAGCACCTTTTCGCCGGCAGCCGTTCGTTTGACAGCTTCCTCAGCGGAGAATGCTGGTTTTCCAACTGATGCTCCCGGCGATGCCGGTAGTCCGATAGTCAAAAGTTCAGCTTTAGCTTTGCTAGCTGCGGTGAAACTGGGAAGCAAAAGTTGAGTCAGATCATTCGCGGGGATCCGCAACAGGGCTTCTTTTTCGGTGATGAGTTTTTCGCGAACCATATCACACGCCATTTTGACAGCGGCAGCACCTGTTCGTTTTCCATTGCGAGTCTGCAGCATGAACAACTTGCCCTTCTCGATCGTGAACTCAATATCTTGCATGTCTCGGTAGTTCTCTTCGAGAACTTTTTTGATGCTGATAAGTTGTTTATAAATAGAATCGTTCCATTTACGCATTTCGATGACAGGTTGTGGGGTTCGTATACCCGCGACTACATCTGCACCTTGTGCATTGATTAGGAATTCACCGTAAAACGTATTCTCGCCCGTTGACGGGTTTCGAGTAAATGCAACACCGGTACCGGAATCGTCGCCCATATTTCCGTAAGCCATTGCTTGGACATTAACAGCTGTTCCGAGTAGCCCGCGAATTCCTTCGACTTCACGATAACGAACGGCGCGGTGGGTATTCCAAGAAGAAAAGACTGCTTCGACGGCCAGCTTCAGCTGTTCAATCGGATCTTGAGGGAAGTCTGAACGCGTATGTTTTTTGTAGGCTTTTTTGTAGGCCGTGACTAATTCGACAAGTCCCTGTTCGGGGACATCTGTATCAGCAGTGACTTTGTATTTCTTCTTGATGATATCGAATTCTTTTTCGAAGTGTTCGTGGTCCATTCCCATGACAACATCGCCATACATATTGATCAGGCGACGATAGGCGTCGTAGGCAAAGCGACGGTTA
>JABHUV010000238.1 GCA_018658605.1 Planctomycetaceae bacterium
ATTGGTTAGCTAAAATCAAAGGATTGATAGGAAGCCAGAGTGGCGGAATTGGCAGACGCGCTGGATTCAAAATCCAGTGGCCGCAAGGTCGTGGGGGTTCGATTCCCCCCTCTGGTACTTACAACGGTTGTTACTCTAGCGAGTTTCAGCCGTTTTTTTGTACCTGCAAGCGGTTATCCGAGAAACTGTTGGATCGGGCCTTGCTGTTGAATCGTCAATCCGACATCCAACGCACCATAATGATCGATGTTGTTGCCATGCCCATTCAGTAGAGTGGTGTACCAGTTTCCGAGTGTTTTGTGGCCCGGTTTTCCGTAGCTGGGCAGGCGAATGTAACGGCGACTGATGTCCAAAGAAGCATTATCACCGGCCAGCACGATAAACGGCCACTCGGTGCCCTTGCTGTGATGCGTTTCTCCATTGTCTGAGAAGTAAAACAACATCGTGTTGTCAAACATCGACCCGCCCGCTTCGGGTACGCTCTTTAGACGCGTGACGATCCGATCTATCAGCGTCATGTGTTGCCGGCGAACCTTTTCCCGAATCTCACTGGCTTCGAAGCCGCCGATTGATTTGTTGTGCCCGACGTCATGCAGGTTAATATTCTCGCCTTCAAGATCGGAAAGACCGGTGTAGCGAGTGCCTAATTCATCGACGGTGAACGTGACGACATTAGTCATTCCGGAGATTAGCGTTGAGAGCAGAACTTCCGTCAATCCAAACTGGCGATTAATTGTAGTAAGATCCTCGGCCAGATACTTTTCGTCAAGCTGCGGAACGTGTTTGCGAATCACGTCGCTCATGGCATCGACTTGGTGGTTGCGTCCGCGAATATTCTGAATCGCAGTAGCATAGTTCGCAACCTTTGTACGTTCGACTCCATTGAGTTGTTCGGCAAGGTCGGTTTCATTGGCGGCCAGGAACTGCAGTATTCTCCGTTCGAGTTCGTAGCGGGTTTGCTGTGTTTCGTTAGCGGATACCGACTTGAACAGTTCCTGTAAGGCAACCTTTGGCGAGCCAAAGGCGTAGTTAGGCTGTTGTGCACCACGGGCCGAAAATCCCTTTTCGATGCCGTTAATGTTACCTCGCGCGTTGCCACCGCCGTTTGGAAAACAGGCTAGTTCAATATGCTCAAACGGCGACGGAAAGAGCTTCGCCAGCTCAAAATCGACCGTTGCCCACTTAATGGAACTAAGCCGTTCGTTGGCTTTAAACGCGCCCAGAGACGAACACCATGTGTGATGGCCTGTCGTGCACATTTTGCCAGACAGTCCCTGCAGGATGGTCATGTTGTTTGTGTGTGCGGCGATGGGGCTCATCCATTGCGGCAGATCGTGATCGTCGAGGTCAGCGGAGAAAGCTCCCTTCTCATTTTCGGTTTCTAGCTGTTCTTTATTTAACGTCGGTGGAATTAATGAATTCGGTAGCAGTCCGTTTCCTTTGTGGATAAAGATGAAACGCATCGGCGGTTTGCCTGTCGTCGAGTCGGCAAGTAACCCTGGAGCGGTAAGGCTCATGGCGGCAGTCCCAGCCAAAGTATGTGAGAGGAATTCGCGGCGACTTTTCATGGTTTGTTCTTATCTATTTGCTGGTGGACTGGACTTGGAGTGTTTGTTTCTACAATCTTAGCATGATGTTCTACGTCGTGCAAAAAACTCGCTAAGATCGATCTTTTCGGTACATAAACGAATCGGAAGTTAGTAGCGACACGACAACCGCTTGGAAGCTTCCGCCGCTATTTGTATACGCATTGTCTGCATCGATTAATGTTTGGGAATCTGACAGCATTTCGTTGCGTCCCATGAAATAGCGAAAAGCATGCCGCACAATGGATTGTCGCACGCGTGTCGATTGGGCGAGTCGGTTGATCAGGTCGAAAGCATCAACAACATTACCATCCAGCGTAGGGTCGCCCGTGCCGCTCAAGTGACCGCTGGCGTTGACCGGTTTTGTTTTATAGACGTTCGCCGTATTTTTTCTCGTCGTTGATTGGATGATGTTGTCGGGATGTTCAAGGCTCTCCCGTGTGCGGTACCTACCGAAGTCGTCAAATACCTCAAAGGTCAGTCCCAGCGGGTTCATGTATTGATGGCATTTCCAGCATTCCTGCTTACCCGTCACGGAATCAAGCCTTTCCCGTAGCGTGCGGTGATGGTCTTCGGGAATCTGTGCGTCGACGGTAATGGGAACGTCAGGTACTCGCCCCGCCAATAACTTTTCCTGTATCCAGCGGCCACGACGAACGGGATCCGTTTCAGTGTTCAGTGAATGAGCCAACAGCCACGCTGGGTGCGTGAGTAATCCTTTGCGATGAGGAATCTTAAACGGCTGAACAATCGGGTAGTCCCAAGTTTCTTTATTGCCGTACTCGCCGCGTGACCAACGCCCTTGGTAATGTAGCGGGCCAGCGCCAGCCAAAGGCGGAAGACTGTAAATCTCGGAATATCTAAATTTCTGGCCACCGTGAAAAAACCAGGGAAAAGTAACTGGATTTAGGTTCTTGCCAAACGTGTGTTCAAAGAACAGCATATATCGTCCGAAGTCGCGGATGTGGTTCCGCCGGTGTTTTTCTTCGAGATCGTTAATTTTAATCTGTGCGAAAAGGTCTTTGTGTTTCTCGAAATTATCCAACAGAGCTTGTTCGGTATTGTCGCGCCAGTCAGTGTCTTTGAGTCCTTCATACGCTCGACGCCAGCCGTCGACGATCTGCTGGCCTTGTTCATTGCTGCGAGTATGCAAAACAAAGTTCAGATCGGTTGTCAGCAATTGCTTAAAGACATCTTGGTCTTGAGTCAGGATGTAGTCAACGAGTCGATCTGCTTCGTTCGTTACCGAACCGGCTGTCCCCGTGTAGCCGCGATCGGCATTGTCGAAAAACCCGCCGCTGCGCATCACGTCTTTAAATAATTTTACGCTTGCGGGATACCCAAAGAATTCGCGAAAGAAGCGGGTGATCTTCGGATGAGTCACCTTATGTGATCGTAAATGAATGCCATTGAGTGTTGGATCGATCTCATCATAGAAAGTTCTCTTGTCGTTGAGCAAACGTGTGACTTCACGACGATAGTCATCTTTCGTTATCAGTTGGCCTACGCGGACAGCTTTTACCAACTCCTCGTCCGGCACTCGATCCGAAACCGCATAGGCAATCGCATAGCTAGCTTCGCGGGGAGATAACTTTTGTCTACCGTGTGCATCCAGCTCGCCCGCTCCAAATTCCTGACGATATAGAAACTCGGATTGCAGCAGAACGCTGACCAACATTTGCCGCAAGCCGTCTTCGTTGCCAGCAAGTTCGATTGCTCCACGGAATAGCAGCATGTATTTGTCCAATTCTTCTGGCATCGCATCTCGTTGGAGGACGCAATCGAACTGCCCATGGATGGCCGCAATTAACTGCTCGTCAATTGGTGTGGATAGATGTGTGGCGATTTTGACAAATGCTTCCGGCGAAGTTGGTGGAACCCAGCGATCCTTCTCGTTGGCAAACTTGATACTATTGCGATCTACTCCTTGATGGGTGGCCGCAAGAACCTGTTTGTCAGCAATCCACTGTGCGTTGTTTAGCATCACGAGTAGATGGCCACCATCCAATGCTGTCGTATCGTAGTAGCGAACTCCAGAATGTTCCGGAAGAACGATCGGGTTTGTAACACCATAAAACGAACGTTGCCGCGCATTTCCTGTGAGTTTAAAGACTGCATTAACGCGCTCATGAAAAATCTGTGGACTCACCAGCCAGCGTCGAGCTGGCGTGAATGCTCTGTCCGTGATCGAGCCGTCAAACAACTGCTCGTGGTCCACGTAGTTGCCGAAAGACGGCTGCCGTAGCTTCTCATCCAGCGTTGATGCGTTATGACTGCGTAGTTCACTGCGAAGCCATCCTGAGAGTAAGTCATGTTCTTCACGGGCTGGTTGTTCAGCATCCTCGGGCGGCATCAAGCCAAAGAAAATCTGGTCTTGTGACCTGTTAAGCAGATCCAGTTTCGCGTCCAACTTCAAACTCGCGAAGTTATCAAATCGCACACTTCCTTCCGCTGAATCACCGTCATGGCAATCCATACAGCGGGACTTCATGATCGCCTGAATGTTCTCAGGGATCACTACAGGTGCCACTTCTTGCTCCGAGTGCAACGACGGTAACATAACCAAACAGACAACGATCGTTAGCATGATTGGTGCGAGGACGAAATTTGGAGATCTGGACGAACGATCGTTTATCAAGTTAATCTCCTAGGTTCCATGGGACTACGTCACAGGTCTGCCGCAACTTAGGCAAGACCGTCATTGTCGATTTCGTGACGCCGCACCCCGCCTGCTTCATTCATAAATCGCGGACTGCGACACGTTCCCGCCGTTGTTTTCCACTATGATTTTACCAGATGTTGTCTCTGGCTTGTATAGAACTTCGTTTGCCGCCGTCCCGATAAATATCAAGAATGAACCTAATTAGACCTATCGAGACCTAAAACTACGTCGGTAGTTTCCATGTCGTCAGATGATCACACAAACAGGTCGTCGTAGCGCAACAGGAGAGGCTGGTTGCCGTTTGACGTCGTCTAGAATTCGTGGATGATGTCGAAGCTCAGCGTGATCTGGCTGTCTTTGCTGAAATCAACAAACGGCCGCTGCGCTCCGTTGACAATCGTGTCGGACCAATCCCAACGCAACTCGGGTCGAATTAAGAATCCTTTGGCAGCGTGAATATTAGCGCCTAACGTGATGTTCACGTACTGTCCGCCTTCATAAGAATTTTGAATCGGCACGCCCATAATACGTGAATTGCTTTCGTCGTAAAACCATTCCACTCGTAAACCCGCATCGATCTTCTCGTTGATGTTGTAGATGAAGTAATTGGCAAGTCCATACCACTTGGCCGGCTTGAGCACACCCGCCGAGACGTTGCTTAAACCATTCTCCGCAATGCCGAACGTCGCTTGGGCACCGTATCCGTAGCGGTCCGAGATTTTCTTCTCTAGTTGTAAGGTCATGATCGTTAATCGATCGGATGTTATTGTGTCGTCGCCCGCATGGATGTTGAAATTTAAATGCCCGTATTCGGTGCTCTGTTGTACACCGGCAAGTAACGAAAGCTGATTGTTGTCGTCCGTTAAATTATCCCAGCCACGTGTCAGTCCGAATTGGAATGAACTCGCAGCGTCAAGTTGTTTCGATATAATTAAGCCAGTGTGAGTGCGGGGTGTGCCAAATAACATTGCTAGTGAATGCGAAGAGAAGAAGTTAGCGGATGACATCACCGATTCACCACTCAACGGTGAGTAGAAATGTCCCGCTTTGATTCCTAAGCCGCCGGCAATAGGTGTATCTGCGTCAATGTAGAATTGAGGCATCGCAAGTCCATATAACGCAGCGGATCCGGCTGCGTTGATTCGCGGTCCGTTACTGCTGTTCCAATGAGGAGTGCCGTCGCGATTGGTCTCCAATCCTTGGGCCATCGTGAAAAAATAGTCCGACCCGTAAAGGATGTCTAAACGCGCAGTGGCACTCCAGTCTTCTTTCTGAGGTGCCAGATCCGCTTCCGCGATTAGATACAGCTGGTTCATCAAGTATTTGTTGGCTTGGTCGTTGAAGCCAGTGGGTAAATTCGATCCGTTCACCGGATCGCTAGGGTTTCCTGTATAACCATGAGTTACCCATCCACTAAAGGAAATACCACTGTTTTCAATGGTTCGACTAGCGCGGTTGCTGTAACTCTCTATATTGCGCAAATGTTGTAGCGCAGAGTCTTGGAACGTAACGAGTTGGCTCTCAGCCGAGGGCGTTTGCGGGTAAGGTGATGATGTGAATTGCTGAGGGTTTCCAGGCTGGCTATATTGCGCTGCAACACTAGAACAAGTGAACGCGATGGCACACCACACTAGCGTGGTTTTAAGTTTGAACATGATCGTTCGTCCGATATTCGATAAATGGCGAAAGTGAATAGATCCGTATATCTATCCGTATCGGTACAATTGATATAAAAAGTTCAATCGTTAATAAAGAAAAATTCATCCCAGACTACCCAGGTTAACGAAAGTATAGCGGAATGGCCGCGAATGGCCGTAGTTATGATATCCGATGTAGGGGCAAGCCCCCGGTGGCTACCCGCGGTTTAATTCTGTAGAACTTCAAGCAGATCGTCGAGGTCGTCGTCACCAAAAAGATCGTCGACTTCTGTTGACCAGGTGGCTGATTTCGCCGTTACACTGCTGCGTTGTTCATTGAGGTTAAATCCAAAATCAACATCGACAGGATCTACTGCATCAAAGCTTTCAGAATGAAGGTCCGCGGTATCTGCACGTTGTAATAACATTGGCACGCGGATAGTCACTGCCACAAATCCCTCGCCCTCCGCACTTTGATCGACGACCACATCGGTGGTTATCGCATTGAGTTGATTGATGACTTGCAGCACATCAATCGGTGATGAGTTGTAATCGCCATTGGTGTCAATAAATCCAGACACATTAAGGGAGTCAACGAGTTGCAGAGCATCGAGACGTTGAGTTGCTCCGGAGTTGAGATGATTGATAATGATGAGTGCATCATTGGGCGTCACTTGGGCATCACCATTAACGTCGTTCATTGACAATGGGTTCTGATAAATGGACATTCCAAAAGTATCCGCAACTCCCATTTCACCAACTGCAGTTACGGCCGGAGCGAATGCGGCCATTTGACTTGCTACAGAATTCATCGAAAGAGTAACCGACGGAGATGATTTGTCAACATTGAACCGCACTGTCTTTAGGTCAAACGAGGTTAGGCTATCATCGAGGTTTGCATCAAATTCTTGGTGGAAAATCGATGTGCTTAAATCCACATTATACATCTGTTGGAATAACCCAGAAGATAATCCATTTACCCCTAATTCGTTTTGCAAAACGGCACCGGTCGTCAGCTCAACAGCGCGATCATTGAGATTTGCTGATGTGGTGACAGCCGGCATGCCCACGGACAATTTCATCCGTTCGTTGGCACCGTTGAACGAACCAACTTCTATTTGGTACGTCCCTGGCTGTAGCAGCAAAGTGTTGTATGTCATCGATTCTCGATCGGCCGCAATTCCTGTTGCTTCTGCCGAAACGATGTTCCCCAGAGCGTCAATAATTACGGGCATTGCCATTTGAACATCCGTTGCAAATTGGGTTGCTGTGACGACTTGATAATACCCAGTGGTGTCTGTCGTAAACGTAAAGGATTTAACCCCGGATTCGAGTCGCGTGACTTGTTCTAGGACAACCGCTTTATGAGCTGGTGCACGATAATCACCGAGCGTTGGTAAGATCGTAATGTCAAAATCACGTGTTACGGTTAGGTTGTCCGCTGCGGTAGAAAGATCGTTATCAAGTCCGCCATCTTCAATCGCAACGGTGATCGTTACGTCGCCATCTTGCATTGCAATAGGTGTGAAATTCAATGTGCCAACATCGCTCCCATTGACCAATGTAACGACAGGGTCGGCTAAAATTGTGCTATCACTACTCGTCGCCGTCACTCGTAGAGGCTGTGATTCATTGGGTCCAGAGCCAATGCCGGTGAGGCTTAGGGTTTGAGTTGGTGCGTCTTCGTCAACCGTAACATCAGCAATGTTATTGCCTTCAGGTGCATCGTTAATCGGATTTACCGTGATATCAAATGTATTTGAGGAAGTTAAATTGTCGTTAGCCGTTGCTAGATTGTTATCCAGTCCGCCATCTTCAATCGTTACGGTAATTGTCGACGATCCATATTGATCTGCCAGCGGAGTGAATTGCAACGCGCCTGTTTGGCTGCCACTGGTGTAGTTCACTGTGGGATTGAGCAGCAGTCCAGCATTACTACTGGTCGCTGTTACTCTAAGTGGTTGAGTCTCATTGGGGCCGGCGGTTAAGCCAGTGATGTTGATCGTTTGTGCCGTGACATCTTCGTCCACGGTGACATTTTCAATAGTATCTCCCGCTGGAACATCATTAACTGGGTTAACAATGACATCAAACGTGCTAGAGTTTGTTAAATTATCTGCCGGTGTTGATAAGTCATTATCGAGTCCACCATCTTCAATCGTTACTGTGACAGTTGCTGTGCCATATTGATCTGTTAAAGGAGTAAAGACAACGGCACCGCTAGTGCTGCCACTGGTATAGTTCACGCTGGGATCCGGTACCAGTGTCGTATCACTACTAGTCGCTGTGATACGTACTATTTCAGTTTCGTTCGGACCCGCATTAATGCCGGTAATAGCAACGGTTGAGGAAATATCTTCGTTGATCGTTACATTATTATTCGCTGTTTTACCTGGGGCGTCATTGACTGGGTTGACAACAATGTCAAAAGTACTGCTGGTTGTTAGATTGTCAGCCAGTGTTGTCAGATTATTATCAAGTCCGCCATCTTCTACGGTGACGGTAACCGTGGTTGTTCCATACTGATTAGCGATTGGCGTGAAGTGTAGGGTACTGCTGGTATCGCCACTGGTGTAGTTCACCGTCGGATTGGCGATCAGCGTCGAGTCACTACTGCTCGCCGTGACATGTAATACTTGAGTTTCATTGGGTCCGGCGGTAATGCCAGTAATGTTAACTGATTGAGTGATCGCATCTTCCGCTGTTGTAATATCCGCAAGTGTGTTTTGCGTGGGGGCATCATTTTCAGGACTTACTGTAATATCAAACGTCGTGCTTGATGTTAAGTTGTCTGCCGCCGTGGACAGATCGTTGTCTTGCCCACCGTCTTCAATGGTGACCGTGACGGTTGCTGTACCGTATTGATTGGCATTAGGTGCAAAACTCAAACTCCCGCTAGTCTCACCGTTGTTGTAGGTAACACTCGGATCTGCCAACAAGCTAGGATCACTACTGACGGCGGTTATGTGTAGTGATTGTGTTTCATTGGGCCCAGCGGATATACCGTTGATTGCAACGGATTGCGTCGGGGAATCTTCTGTGACAGTCACAGGGTCGATAGTGTCTTGCGAGGGGGCGTCATTAACGGGAGTGACGGTAACATCAAACGTACTGCTACTTGTTAGATTATCCCCGGTTGTGCTCAGATTATTATCCGCTCCACCATCTTCTACGGTGACGGTGATTGTCGCCGTACCATTTTGGTCTGCTTGCGGAGTGAAATTAATTGTACCGGTAGTATTACCGTTGGTGTAATTGCTTGTGGGGTTGGCAATAAGCCCAGGATTATTGCTGGTGGCCGACAGTCGTAGGACTTGAGTTTCGTTGGGTCCGGCTGCGATGCCTGTGATATTCACGGTTGTCGGTGTGTCTTCTGCAATGGAAATATTTGCGGGCGTATCACCCAGCGGTAGGTCGTTCACTGGGTTGACCACTACGTCAAACGTTGTCGTGGCGGTTAAATTATCAGCAGTGGTCGCTAGGTTGTCATCTAAGCCACCATCTTCGACGGTCACGGTGATCGTTGCCGAACCGAATTGATCGCTGAGCGGCGTAAAGCTTAATGATCCAGTTTGCTCATCACTCGTGTAGGTAACCGTGGGGTCGGCAATCAGGCTAGGGTTGCTACTTATGGAGGTAACGACCAACGTTTGGGTTTCATTGAAACCCGCGGTAATACCATTGTAGTTAATGGTTTGTGCAGTCGCATCTTCGTCAATGGTAACGTTAGCGATACTCGCAATTGTCGGTGGGTCATCGTCCAGTGCATCGACCGTAACAGTGAAAGTTTGACTGACAGTTAGGTTGTCACCGCTGGTGGCAAGATTATTATCGAGTCCACCATCTTCGACCGTCACGGTCACGGTGGTGCTGCCAGATTGATTGGCAACAGGCGTATAGTTGATCGTGCCAACGGTCGTGCCATTTGTATAGGCCACCGACGGGTGGGGAATTAGATTAGTGTCCGCACTGGTTGCGGTTACTATCAGCGTTTGTGTTTCATTAATACCTGCGGTAATGCCAGTTAGGTCTACAGACACAGCGGTATCTTCATTGCCAGTGGTATTGGCGATGGCATCGAGTGTCGGGGCGTCGTTGACGGGATTCACGACCACGTCAAACGTGCGAACCAGCGAAAGGTTGTCCTCGGTCGTGGCAAGATCGCCATCGAGGCCGCCGTCGGTGACGGTGACGGAGATTGTAGCCGTGCCGTACTGATCGGCGGTCGGCG
>JABHUV010000060.1 GCA_018658605.1 Planctomycetaceae bacterium
AACCTGATATGCAAACTAATGTTTGCATAGGTTAGCAATAAAAAGGAACAGGATGTGTTGTTGTGGATGTTATCGTAGCTACCACTGCCAGACACCGGAGCCCCATGATAGCCCAGCGCCGAAACCACTAAAAAGCACTTTGTCCTTTGGGCTAATCAGGCCAGCCTGATAGGCTTCGTCGAGTGCCAATGGAATGCTTGCAGCGGACGTATTTCCGTAGCGATCAAGGTTCACAAAAACGTCGTCTTTATTGAGACCGAGCTCGGCGGCCGCCGCTTGTATGATTCGATTGTTCGCTTGGTGTAAAATCGTTAGATCAACATCAGTCGGTTTTATTTGAGCGTAATCTAGGACTTGGTTAACGGAGTCCGACAATGTGCGAATTGCCCATTTAAAGACACTGCGCCCATCCATGGTTAGGTACTGTAATTCTTGACTTAACGATTTTGGCGTGGCTGGGCAGCGAGTACCGCCGGCGGGCATGTGAAGTAGCTGAGCGCCGTTTCCATCAGCGCCGAGCGTATAGGAATGGAAACCTTGGTCTGGCTTGCCAGGACCGATGACAACCGCACCGGCTCCGTCACCAAAGAGCGGAAACGTTTTCATGTCTTTGGGATTTACTGTACGACTCATCAAGTCGGCACCGATGATGAGTACTCGCTTGTAGGTGCCGCATGCGACGAACTGCATTCCAGTAATTAAAGCGTACATAAATCCAGCACAGGCTGCTCCGATATCCATCGCTGGGGCATTGGAGCCGAGCATGCGTTGAACGTGACAGGCGGTTGATGGCGTAGGTTGATCGGGAGTAATTGTTGCCAACAAGATCAGGTCGATTTCGCTAATATTGATATTGCCATTATTCAGACATCGCACCGCTGCTTCGTAGGCGACATCGCTTGTGGCTTGATCGTCAGTGGCCCAGCAGCGAGCTTGAATTCCTGTTCGTTTGACAATCCAATCGGCATCATAGCCTAATTCTGCAAGATTTTCATTATGGACGACATTTTCGGGAGCATAAGACCCAGTGGCTAGAATTTGGACACCTGTCAAACGATTGACTTGGCGGCTTTGAGAAGCGACCACTATGCAATCGGTTTCTGGAGGTGACGACGAGGAATCAAATTTTGTCATATAGTAGATAGCACAACAGTGTTATGTAACAGGGAAAGCAATTAGTGGTTGATGAAACTTTAGACTAATCGATGCTGGACGTCTATCCAACGCCCGGAGGTGTTCGATTCTAGTACTGCATCTGCGATAAGTTGAGCATTGAGGCCATGGTCAAAGCTAGGCATAGCATCACGACATTCGGTGATTGCGGAACAGAATTCCCAAATTAGGTCATAACGAAATACATCGGCAGGTTTCCCTTGTTTTACATCGCGTGGGCTCCCACTGGGTTTGAGATATTCTTCTGGGACATCGACGGCGTCTACGTCTTGTCCAGTTTTGCCGAGCCAAATTTTATTGGGTTCGTGCAAGTGATAGCGAACGGTTCCTTCGGAGCCATTGATTTCGGCGAGTTCGTGGCCAAAGCCATCGAAGTTATATCCTTTAGCAACGGTGGTTCCTTCCCAGACACCGACTCCACCATTTTGAAAAACACCAATGAGTGCCGACCAATCATCGACGTCTGACGGCGGGCAAGATTCCCCTTCGGTGGTTTCTTCGCGCGAACAGAATTGTGCGACGCTCCCACAGAGCTTGTCAATTTTCCCCATTAGGTCCATCGCAAAATCGATACGATGGATTGTCATGTCAAACAAATCACCTGCCCCGGCGGTTTTTTTGTACTGTCGCCAGCCCCAACTTGTTTCCGGCCAATCTAAAAATCGTTGACTGCGAAAATGTCGCGGTGCTCCGATGGCACCGGAAGTTACAAGGTGGTGGATGTATCGCATTGACGGTGCAAAGCGATAGGTAAAAGCGGTCATGTGCACGACGCCCGCAGCGACAGCTGCGTCTCGCATTTGGTGAACTTCGTCCCCGGACAGGCCTAGTGGTTTTTCGCACATGATATGTTTGCCGTGACGAGCGGCTGTGATGGCCATATCTTTATGAGTAAAATTGGGTGTGGCAATAATGACTGCATCAATGTCAGGGTCGCCGCACAATGCTTCGTAATCGGTCGTTATTTTTTCGATGCCCCAGTCACTCTTTCGCTGCTCAAGTAATGCTTCGTTACCATCACATGCGGCGACAAGTTCAGCTCGAGGGTCAATCCGAATGCCGGGTACATGGTGGTAATCGCTAACGGCACCAGCGCCAATGATGCCAATACGGATGGGCGTTGACACAGAAGATTCAGTGTGCACATTCATTAGATGTTCTCGATCAGAGTATGTTAGAAGGCTCAATAAGTTGTACGCAGTTTAATAGTTTACTTGGATTCGATAAACGCCCTCGGATTAACTATTCGTCGGCAAAATAGCAATAAAATTTCACCCTACCCCCCAAAGAAGGGTGTTCGAGGTTGGGTTACTGAATTACATTAGGTTTTTCGACATAAGAGTCTTGTAGCGGTTAGTGAGGAACACTGCATTGCTACGGCTCAAGCATTATCTATTTTAACAAGCTATTATATGTGCATTCTTGCAATTCAATACAAATCGGTGCCGGAAGCCCCGATTTTGGTCGCCGCGAATAGAGATGAGTTTTTTGAACGTCCAAGTACGACGCCGTCGATTCAAGCCGGTAAGCCAAGGATTCTTGGTGGTGTGGATCAACAATCTGGTGGTACTTGGTTAGGCGTTAACCAGCATGGTTTATTCGTAGCTGCGTGTAATCGTCGTAAGTTGATTCCACCAGTGGTTCCTCGTTCACGCGGGATTCTTTGCCGAGAATTGCTTCGTAGCCGATCCGCTGCGGAAGCAATCAGCGTTGCGATGGAAGAGTTATCCTCGAATCGTTATGAAGGCGTGAATTATGTTATCGCCGATGGCGAAGCAGGCTGGGTCATTCATGGCACGAATGAACCAGAAGTGGTTGCCTTAAATGAAGGCCTCAACGTCATCAGCAATCGCAATTTGAACGATCCTCGTGACGAGCGTTGCCAGCTTGCAAAACGATTGTTGACTTTGCAGAAGCTGGATTCGCCGGTCAAATTTTTAGCGGTTGCCAGCAAAGTATTTGCACGTTCTCCAAGTTCACCTATGCGTCCGAGCATGGTCATCCGCAACAAAGATCGTGGAACAGTTAGTTCCACATTAATTGCATTGGGATTGAAACCACGTGATGCAATTTACCAGTTTACTTCAGGTGCACCTGACGAGAACTCATTTGAAGATTACTCACCAATGTTACGAGATATTTTGAGTCGTGGATTGCGTGAAGCCAAATTGCAAGCAGCTACTGTTTAATGTATACAGCCTACTGTAAAGAATCACTAAAAGACATCGTTCGCGAGAAAGCGTTAGAGTTTGGTGAGTTTGTGCTGGCCTCAGGCAAAATCGGTAAATACTATTTGGATTGCCGAAAAGTTACGCTTGATTCACAAGGCGCAAAACTGATCGCACTGGGAATTCTTGAGATGCTTGGCGAAACATTGCCTGATGCCGTTGGTGGAATGGCAATTGGTGCTGACCCTATTACGGCGGCAGTGTTGACGGAAGCCGCAACCCAGGGAAAAGAATTGCGAGGCTTTATTGTTCGCAAAGAAGCGAAGGCCCACGGCAAAGGCAATCAAGTCGAAGGTCCTGTTCAGGCAGGTGACCGAGTGGTGATTGTTGAGGATGTTGTCACGACCGGGGGTAGCAGTTTAAAAGCGATCGAGTACGTGGAAGCGGCCGGTTTGAAAGTCGAAGGCGTCATTGC
>JABHUV010000106.1 GCA_018658605.1 Planctomycetaceae bacterium
CGATCGCCGTAAAGCGATGATGGAAGATATTGCTATCCTCACCGGTGGTACTGCAATCTTTGAAACGCTTGGTATCAAACTAGAATCTTTGAAACTAACGGACCTCGGTCGAGCTAAACAAGTGATTGTCGACAAAGACAATACAACGCTTATCGAAGGTAGTGGTAAGAGCGGTGATATCAAAGCACGCATTGATCAGTTGCGTCGTGAAATTGATAATTCAACAAGTGACTACGATCGCGAAAAACTAGAAGAACGTCTAGCTAAGCTTTCCGGTGGTGTTGCCAAGGTAAACGTTGGTGCTGCTACGGAAACGGAAATGAAAGAACGTAAAGCTCGAGTTGAAGATGCTTTGCATGCTACGCGAGCTGCTGTTTCTGAAGGCATTTTACCTGGCGGCGGCGTTGCAGTTTTGCGAGCATCCTCTAAAGTGAAACCAGCCACCTCGTTAACCGATGATGAAAAACTCGGCTACGATATTGTAGTCCGTGCGGTACGTGCCCCACTTAATACCATCGTTGCTAACGCTGGTAAAGATGGCGGAATCATCTGCGAACGTATCCTCAGTGAATCTGGAAACTTCGGCTATAACGCTTTAACAGATAAGTTTGAAGACTTAGTCGAAGCCGGCGTCATTGATCCAACTAAAGTGACTTGTACCGCGTTGGGGAATGCTGCTAGCGTTGCAACTCTCTTGTTGACAAGTGACGCACTGGTTGCTGACAAGCCTAAGGATTACGATGGCGGCCATGGCGGCGATTACGATCTTTATTAAGAAGATCTAAAGAGCCCGCAAGCGGCAAATTGAATTTAACAAACCGACTGTGATGTGAAAGCACTACAGTCGGTTTTTTTGTCAGGTCAATATCGGGGCGGTTTCCGCCGCGGGAGGATAGTCGCCTGCGGTTGCACAACGTCTTACCCATCGACAACATTGAAAAAACACCCGCTACCGTCTATTTGCCAATGCAGAAGGTGTTGAAGATTTCCTCGAGAATGTCGTCGTTGTAGACTGTACCGACGATTAACCCAAGGTGCTGTAGAACGTGCCGCAGTTCCGCCGCTAGTAATTCGTCGCCTTGACCCCGATTGCACAACTCCAACGCTCGCTCAATGCTAACCGTCGCCTGTAACAAGCTCTCCTGACATCTTGAGGCCGTTTGCTGCAGGACGATTGCTTCACCCGATTGGCGTTGTAAGCGTACGCCTATGAGTGTCTCTAATGATTCGAGTCCCTCCATATGCCCTGAGTCGACAGAGGTAATGATATCAACATCCTCAGCAGAATCGAAATTAGCGTGATCGCCTTTGGTTTGTACAACAATCCGGGCATGTGGTGGTGTCGTTTGCAACTGTTGCGTTTCCCACTGCGACCGTTGTCTGGCTCCATCAATGCATAAAATTTCGAGATGAGCATGCTGTTGTTGTTCGCTGGTCACTTTTCGGGCCTGTTGTGCGATTACGCTTTCACTTGTATCTGCCGATTCGATACCCGCTGTATCAATTAACAAGCAGGGCATGTCGTTTAACTGGAGCGATTGTGAGACGTAATCACGAGTTGTCCCAGCGATATCAGAGACAATAGCCAATGGTTGTTGTGCTAGTGCGTTAAACAAAGTGCTCTTTCCGGCATTTGCTTCACCGCGGAGGACAATGCGATATTCCATGCTACTAACGAGTCGCTGCTCAAGTTGTAATGCGATCGCTAGTAATTCCTGCTGCACATTGCCAACTTGGATTCTAATTTCGTCGCGTGCAATGAATTCGATGTCTTCTTCCGCAAAATCAAGTCCCGCTTCTAGATGGGCCAGCATTGTCAGGAGTTGTTGCCGCAGAGTTTCAAAGCGCGAGTTTAGTCCGCCGGCGAGCTGTGACAACGCAAGGTCAAGTTCTTTTTTATCCTGCGCATCGATCACTCCCAATACCGCTTCGGCTTGCGTCAGGTCAATCCGCCCCGCTAGAAACGCTCGTAATGTGAACTCGCCAGGTTGTGCTAATCGAATGCACTTGTTCGTTATTGTCACAGCCACGGATGGTTGATTGTCCAAGCAAATGGCATTAAGGATAAATTGTAACAGTGGAGCAGCTCCAGGCAGGTGAAGTTCTGCTGAACATTGTTGCGTATAGCTGCGCTCATCCGGCCAATAGTAGAGATCCGCCGGGACACTGGGGAATCCATCTAGGTTACGTGTGGCAACTCGAAAAACCGTCGCTGAAGACGCGGAGGCGACGATTGATTCAATATCGTCAATGACATGTCCCAGGGCACGTTGCACTGCAGGGCCGCTTAAACGAATGATCCCTCGCTGTGCTGAGCCTGCAGCAGAGGCGATCGCAACAATGGTATCCTCGGTAGAAAACATGTTTCAATATCACCAAGCTTGCGGCATTCCCAGTCCTAGTAGATTATCGTCGACGTCGTCGGTTGCCTTTGAGGCTATCAAGTTGTTTGCGGCGGTCATTATCGCCACCTTTGGCTTGTTGACGTTGTTGTTGCTCGGCCATCTGAGCCATGCGATGCATGAAGCCAGGCTTCTTTTTCTTGTCCTTCTGTTTTTCCGCCAAGGCTTCTAAATAAGCATCAGGATCACTAACTTTTGGTAATAACTTGCGTTCTAGCAGGCCCCAAGTACTGGATGCGATAAAGTAGATACAAAGCCCGCTGGCAACTCGGAAAAACATAATGCCCATAAAAAGCATCATGAATTTCATCATCTTTTGTGCCATCTGCTGAGTATCGTCAGTTGTTGGCGGAGCATATATTTTCTGTTGCAACATGAATAACGCAATGGTAATTATTGGCAGCAAGTTGAGGTAAGGTCCGAGGAAACCGCCACGGTTAATGAAGATTGCGGATTGTTCGCCCCAGTAAACGAGCATGTCGGGACCAGCAAGGTTGGTACACCAATTTAGCCCGTCCAGCAGGGGTTCGCCCCGTAGTTCAGTGTTGACCATAATACTGCGATAAAGCCCAAAAAAGATAGGCATTTGGAAGAATACGGGTAAGCATCCACTTAATGGATTGTAACCGTATTTGCCAAAGAGCTCTTGTGTCTTGAGTGACTTCTTTTGAGCGTCATCTTTGTATTTTTCGCCGATTCGTTTCATTTGTGGTTTTAGGAATCCCATCATTTGGGCGCCGCGAACTTGTTTTCGACTTAACGGATGTAAACACGCTCGCACCATGACAGTTAGTAAGATAATGGCGATCCCGTAATTACCGAAGATGCCGTAGAAAAAGCTAAGAATGCCGCCTAGTAATAATGCAATGGTCCTAAACCAACCATATTCGATAAGTCCGTCCAGTCCATAGTTAGCAAGGACGTCGTCATTTTTGGGACCGGCGAAAACTTGAAAATGTTGTGAGTGCCGAGCATTGGGTTCCAAAATAATGTGCTTGCTCTGTACAAAAAACGAGGTATTAGGAAGCTCCGTAGTTTTTTTATCCGTTGTTAATACGGCCAAATTGGTTTCTGCGGGAAAACTACGAGCTTCTTTGAGGACCATCGATTTCGCCGGTTCGGTGGGGTCGTTATCAGCACCCAGAGGAGTGCTCAAGCCGACCGCAAAGAATTGTGAATCAGAAACAATGTATTGATAGGTTTGGTCTCCCGGTTCAGTAGGGTTGAGTAGCGATTCAAATGGTGAGTCAACGTTGTCTTGAGCAAATGCGACGATGTCACCACCTCGTAAATCGTCTTCGACACCGTTTATTTTCCATTTGATGTCTCGTTTTTTAGATGTAGAGGTCCACCATGTTTCATTGATAATGTTGTTGGCGCCATCTTGCCGGAACACGATGCTTTGGCGTTCGCTCGAGAGATTCGTAAACGCGAGGTCAAGATCTAGGTGATAAGGCAGCGTATTTTCCGGATCTGCCAATGTAAATCGTTTGGTGATTTTTAAATCGGCAGTCGTATTGTCATCTTTATTATCATCGCTCAGTTCACTTTCAGTGTCCGTGGTGTCGGTTTCTTGTTGCGGCAATGTCACCACGAGAGTGAATTCGATATAGTTGGCGTCGTTGTCAATCTTCATATCCCAAATGCTGTGGCGCATTGAGGTGATGTTGTCGAGTTCGCTTTGTGCGAGCGCGGTGGTTGTGTTGTTGAGCTGGACGAGTGACGTCAAGAACGAATAGGGCGCTTCGCGAAAAGGTATTGTGTCGGGATCAGGATCTATAATCTCCAAAGGACGTTGACCAAGCTTGGTTGTAAATGTCAGTTTGGCATCAAGGTTGTCGTCACGTACCACTTCGAGAGCAATTTCCTCGGTTGGATTTGTCTCTTGCAGCAGTACGTGCAAGTCTTCAGCGGTGGTGATTTCGCGGCCGTTGAGACTAGTAATGATGTCACCGACTTGCAATCCTTTGATCCCGGACGTCGTAGTCGCTAACGCGGCTGGCGTGCCATCGGCAACAACTCGAATTTTTGCGCCCGGTGGGTTGCCGTTGTCAGTTGCTGCTAGATACCCCAAATAGCCGTATTTAAATTCAATGACACCATATTTTAGATCATCACTGGTATTGCCGTTGCGTTCGACGAGTTCGAGACGTTCTAAGGCAGCACCACGATTTGAAAAATAGGCGATATACTTTTGAGAGGCAGCAGGGGCATAAGAACCAATGGCAATAATCTGCTCGTCTTGCTCAGCACGGATGATTGGCGTTGCTGCGTTTTCCAACTCCGCGGCAGCGGCCGCTTGTTGCTCTAGTTCCTGTTTCTGAGCCGCCGGATCCTTAGGGCCGATGTCAAAAAACCCCATGACAATTTGCATGCCCAACATCATCATGGCCATGATTAGTAAAAAACGGAGGAGTTGATTCTTATCCACCAGTGTATCCTTGGGTAGTCGAGTATTAGGTAAACAGCCATTCTGACGCACTGTGGTCAGTCTGCAAAGGCGTAATCAAGTCGAGCGGTTCATTTTCCGTCGTGTAAACGGTCCCCAAGGAACTTGTCAAGGTCACTGATATCATAGATTTTTTGGGATGTTAGAGAGACATCATATTCGATTCGGCGAAATTCAATGCTATTGTCTGCATCGTCGAGTATGACATAGGAACTGCGACAGTCACCGTCACGTGGTTGCCCTACGCTGCCGACATTAACCATCGATTTCTCATCGGTAAGTTGGTACTTGAAATTGACTTCTGTGGGGCTCAGGAATCGGAAATCCTCCGTGAAAACTCCCGGAATATGTGTGTGTCCTTGGAAGCAGTATTGAGGGATAAGCGAGAATATCTTTTCAATTTTGCGGCGATTATAGATATCTTCGGGAAACACGTACTCGTTGAGTGGGCTGCGAGCACTGCCGTGAACAAACAGATAATCCCCGATTTGCTCGGTGCGAGGTAATTCAGCAAGGAATCGCCAGCGTCGTTGCTGGTCTTCGTTATTGGCATCCGTACATTCGAGTTGTTGTCGTGTCCAAAAGATCGCGCGTTCGGCTGTACTGCTGAATCCTTCGGGGTCGAATAGGGCAGCCTGGTCGTGGTTACCCAGAATGCAAAGATCGAAGTTCATGACAGCGTCGACGCAGGCTTGTGGGTCGGGGCCATAGCCGATGACATCACCGAGACAGAAGATGTTTTCAATACCTTGGTCTTGGATGTCCGCGAGTACGCATGCTAGTGCGTCCAGGTTACCGTGAATGTCACTGACTAACGCTCGTCTCAATGCGCAAAATCCTATCGCTATCTGGGGGCCTGTTATCTGCCGACTTTCAAGCGATCGCCGAGAGAATTATGTAATTGTTCGATGCTATATATCTTACGCGCCGTTTCGTCGTAAGCATAGCTAAGTCGTCGGAATTGCAGCTGATTCGTTTCTGAATCAAAGATGGTATAGCAACTACGTGGGTCTTCATCGCGAGGTTGTCCAACACTACCGACATTGATTAATGCTTTTTCCGAGCCAAGTTGAAACTCATAGTCACATTCGTCAGGAGTAATGAAATCAAAATCATGTGTGAAAACGCCAGGGATGTGAGTATGTCCTTGGAAACAGTATTGGGTAACGCGGCTAAAAATTGCTTCAAGTTTTGGGCGTTTATAGACGTCTTCGGGAAACACATACTCATTGGTTGGCTCGCGGGCGCTGCCGTGAACAAACAATAGGTTGTCTTCACTGTGTTGACGTGGCAATTCGCCTAAAAAATCCCATCGTTTGTGGGCTTGCGGAGCATTACCTCCGGCTTGCTCTAGCTGATCACGCGTCCAATATACCGCTTGCAGAGCGACAGGGTTGAAGCCATCAGGGTCAAACAGAGTTGCTTCATCATGGTTGCCGAGGATTGTAATATCACACGAACGAATCACTTCATCGAGGCATTCGCGAGGATTGGGCCCGTAACCGACGATATCACCGAGGCAAAATATGCGGGAGATTTGTCGTTCACGGATATCCGCCAGTACCGTTTGTAATGCCTCAAAGTTTCCGTGGATGTCGCTGATTAATGCTGTTTTCACAATGACCGTTCAATGTCTGCAGGTTACAATCTGTAACTATTAATAGAATTGTTTTTTCTGAATGAATCAATCCCTCAGCGGATATGTAGATTAATTATTCGAGTTTTAGGACTGATAGACAACCAGTTAATTGATGCACTTCAGCAAGACAATGCGACGACAATGTATAGAAATTGGATAGAAATTTGAAAATACTAGGTCTTGAAACCACCGAGCGACGGGCTACCGTTGCCCTATTAGACAATGGCGAAGTGGTTGTTGAATTTGCGCTCAGCGACGAAGCTCGTTCGGCTAGTCTATTGGCTCCAGGGATTCAATCCGCATTGCAACAAGCCCAGTGGCAAGCGACGGATCTCGACCGAATTGCGGTCACGATTGGTCCCGGGTCGTTTACTGGACTGCGCGTTGGTGTGACCACGGCAAAAACTCTAGCGTATGCACTGGGGACCGATGTGATTGGAGTGAATACGTTAGCAGTGTTGGCGAGTCAAGTAGACCACACCGGTGCCGTGGAATCAGTGATGGACGCTCAACGCAATGAAGTGTTTCGCCAGCGGTTTGACGTGCGTGATGGTGTCGCTGTAGCGTGTGGTGATGTCACGATAGAAGATGACTTGCGGTGGCAGCAAGCGATCGAAAATGATGTTGTTGTTACGGGCCCAGTGCTAAAAAAACTGCAACCGCATTTCACGCGTGACATTCAAACAGCCCCGACCACTCAATGGATACCTCTGGCGGCAACGGTTGCTCGACTCGCCATGAACTTAGAACCTGCCGGTACGCCGTTTGAACTCAATCCTATCTATTATCGCAAAAGTGCTGCTGAGGAAAAACGAACCACGCATTAATACGTATGCGAATCAGTTTAGATCGCTTCGAGGACTTGAGCGGCTGCATCGATAGTTTTTTGGATGTCATTTGTTGTATGAGCGATTGAGATAAACATCGCTTCGTACTGACTACAGGGTAGGTAGACCCCTTTTTCGATCATGCCCCAAAAGTATTTGCCGAATTGTTCCGTGTTACATTCCGCTGCGTCAGCCCAACTCGTCACCGGACCGGAATGGAAGAATAGGGTCAACATGCTACCGACTCGTTGTACGCAGCAGCGTTTGCCGGCGGCATCGGCTAGCGTCTGTAGGCCTGTTGCAAGTTGTTCGCCAAGTTCTTCTAGCATTGCATAGGGTGAGTTGTCACGTAGTTCGGTGAGCGTCGCAATTCCGGCGGCACAGGCAATCGGGTTGCCACTGAGTGTACCCGCTTGGAAAATTGTACCGGCGGGCAGAATATGGTTCATGATTTCCGCTTGACCACCATAAGCTCCGATTGGCATCCCGCCGCCGACGATTTTACCGAGGGTCGTGATGTCCGGCGAAATATCCAGCAACGTTTGAGCGCCACCATAGCCCACGCGGAACCCGGTCATCACTTCATCGCAGATCAATAGTGCTCCAGCGTCTTGGGTACACTTGCGCAACGCAGCTAAAAATTCGTCATGAGGGATGACACAGCCCATGTTGCCCACGACCGGTTCAAAAATAACCCCGGCGATATTTGCTCCGTGTTCTGAAAACGCGTGCTCCAATCCCGCAGTGTCGTTATATGCTAATATCAGCGTGTCCTGACTGGTACCCGCAGTTACTCCGGGTGAATCGGGCACTGCTAGTGTTGCGGCAGCACTTCCTGCGGCAACTAACAAACTGTCAACGTGGCCGTGATAGTTACCTGAAAACTTGACGATGATATCACGCTGAGTATACCCGCGAGCAAGTCGAATAGCGCTCATCGTTGCCTCGGTGCCCGAATTTACCAAGCGCACTTTTTCAATGGACGGCACAGCGTCAATGATTAACTGCGCCAGTTCGTTTTCACCACAAGTCGGTGCACCGAAACTAGTTCCTTTGTCGACCGCCGCATGCACTGCTGCTTTGACTTGCGGATGTTGATGTCCGAGGATCATCGGCCCCCACGAACCGATGTAATCGATGAGTTGATTACCATCGATGTCGAAAAGGTATGCACCTTCGCCGCGGTCCATAATTAGTGGTGTTCCGCCAACGGCACCAAACGCTCGAGCTGGACTGTTGACTCCGCCTGGCATTAATGTTTGTGCTTGTTGAAATATCGCTTCGCTTTGGCTGTGATTCATGGTGTTGGTTCGTTATGCTTGATTCTCTTGGATTCGATTGATTCTGGAAAACGAGTTTTATTGAATTCGCTGAGCTACGTCTTTGGCCCAGTATGTTAAAAGAATATCGGCCCCAGCTCGGTGCATCGCTAGCAGTGTTTCGTCGACGACTGCAGTTTCGTTGATCCAGCCATTCGCTGCTGCCGCTTTGATCATGCTGTATTCGCCCGACACATTGTAAGCCGCGAGTGGCACGCCAGGAAAAGCTTCTCGCACTCGGGCAATAATGTCTAAATATGCCAATGCCGGTTTGACCATGACCATGTCAGCGCCTTCTTGAAGATCCAGTTGTACTTCACGTATCGCTTGATCGGCTAAGGCACTCGGGTCCATTTGATAACTGCGACGGTCGCCAAACTGTGGAGCACTTTCAGCCGCATCTCGAAACGGCCCGTAGTAGGCACTGTTGTATTTTGCTGAGTAGCTCATGATCGGTATGTGTTGAAAACCAGCTTGGTCCAAGGCGCCACGAATTGCTTCGACCATACCATCCATCATGCCACTTGGAGCGATGATGTCCGCACCTTGTTGAGCATGGGATACCGCTTGTTTGCCTAGCAGTGACAATGTAGCGTCATTGTCGACATCCATGATCCCCGTTTTTTCGTGTAATATTCCGCAGTGCCCGTGGTCGGTGTACTCGCACATACAAATGTCGGTCATCACCAGTAAATCCGGTGTAACGTCTTTGATGGCAGTGATAGCCTGTTGGACAATTCCATTGTCATGTAGGGCTGCCGTTCCCTCGGCATCTTTACTTTCCGGGATCCCAAAAAGTATGACGCCGCCGATTCCTAAGTTTTGTACTGCTTGCACTTCAGTTGTTAATTGATCTAATGAAAATTGAAATTGGCCGGGCATCGAGGGGATTTCATCTCGAATCGCAGTGCCGTCGCGTACGAACAAAGGTAGAATTAAAGAACCTGCGTGCAGTCGTGTGTGCTGACACAGTTGGCGTACCGCTGGATTGTACCGCAGTCGACGCATACGTGACTGGGGGAATTGGGCACTTTGTTGCTGTTGGGGATTTGGAGAATCCGTGGACATAATGGTTTGTTGAGTGGAACTAGGCGAGTGGTAGATTGGGGTGTGCATAAAATAGAAGGGGTTTTGTTGCGGCAATAATAGCGCAGTATACAAAGTCCTCTGGTACATTATGGCTTCTGTTTTGCCTGTTTGGTGAAAATCTTACTTCAAAAAGCACCAAGAATCAGTGTTTGATGGTAATGGTTGCAATATAAACTGTATGGAAACTGCGATGTTTGGGTTTTTAGGGATCAATAAACCACCGGCACTGACCTCGCGCAGTGTCGTTAATGTCGTGCAACGGCTGGTTAAACCCCATAAAGTTGGTCATGCCGGTACCCTCGACCCACTGGCAACCGGAGTGCTGGTCGTGGCAGTTGGAAAAGCTACGCGTTTGATGCAACACGTGCATACCTTATCGAAAACATATCGCGGTACATTTCAGTTGGGGATGCGGAGTGACACTGAAGATATCGAAGGTGAGATACAAACGGTCGAGAAATTTCGGCAACCGAGTAGGGATGAAATTCAAGCAGTGGTGGATGATTTCCAGGGCACACAAAGCCAGCAACCGCCTGCCTTCTCTGCTTTAAAAATAAAAGGAAAGCGAGCCTATTCTATAGCGAGACAAGGTAAAACCGTCAAATTGGAACCTCGCGAAATCACGATCTATCGTATTGAATTGAAAGAATATAACTTTCCGTTTTTTACCGTCGATGTGCAGTGCAGTACAGGTACTTATATACGGTCGCTCGGCAGAGACATCGGTGATCGACTTGAATGTGGAGCGATTATGACCGAGTTAGAACGGACGGCTATCGGAAGTTTGACGGTTGAGCAGTGTTGTGAACTAGATTTTTCGGATCTGCAGAGTGTGCAACAAGCGTTGCGTAACCCATTGGAATTGCTTGACAATGTTGAAACCATGGTAGTGACAACGGCACAGATTGACGAGTTGGGTTTCGGGCGAGAGATTGAATTGGAGGTACAACAATGTGCTCGGTTAGCGAGCCACGAGGTATTTGCCGTAAATGCAAACGGTCGTTTAGTAGCTATTCTTTCGCCTGTCGAAACCGATACTGTTGGCATAATGCGAATGCGTCCCATTCGGGTTTTTGACTGCTAAACTCCCCCTAAAATCTAGCATAACCCCTACAGGCCATTGAGCTTTTGCATTACGGAATTCTGGATATGGCTTTGGGACATTTTTTTTCGTGCTTCTAGTACGTTTGAGTGGAACACTTGCGTATGCAGTTACGAAGCGTGTGATGTTTTGTGCTGCTAATGCCCTACAAAACAATGGGTCGTAAACCAAAAGGACTGTTTTTACGATCATCTTAAAAGCATGGACGCTTGCATTTAGAACTCATCAATAGCGGTGTCCATGTCAGATCGAAATCTGAAACAAGACTTGATTGCATTGGCGACAGGCGCTTTCGTTGTATTTTTAACAACGGCGCTATTAACGTACCATGTAAACGATAAAGTCGAACCACTGATCGCTCCCTTGAACCATCTGTATCAAGCAGACGTTGTTCAATACCCGCAAAGTACGTTTGTACAAAATATGTGTGGGCCGCTGGGAGCAACCACCGCTGACCTGCTATTTAGCCTGTTTGGATTTGGGGCTTGTTATCTCGTGGGTTCATTAGGCTTGCTTGTCGTAGCATTACTGCGACGAGTGAAAGTTGATTCACCTGCCATTAGAATTGGTGGATGGGCAGTTTCATGCGTTGGAGTTTGTACTTGTTTAGCACTGACAATACCATTAGTTACGCCAGGTCCGGTGTACGGCAGTGGTGGAATGCTCGGTGCTATGACGCAGGCAGCGTTAACAGGTTCTTTTGCTACTACTGGTGGTTTGATCATTGGTTTGAGTATGGTTTTCGGTGGCATGATGCTGGCAACTGATTACATGTTGATTGGAATTACTACGACTATCTTGAAATATATCGTTAAGACGTTTGATGCCCTCTTAGTTTCTACGACGCGTTTTCTCTGGCAGAACCGACCGACAGGGCTATCTCGGCGCACCGGTAAAATCTTAGATGTGATTGATGTTGATGATCTCGCTGCGTTTGAATCTGATACTACAGACACTTTGTCGGTACGTATCTCGGGACGCGATGAGGTTGCCGATGAAGAAGATGAGGAATTGGATGCGTTTGACCATCTTGATGAGGTGATAGAAGCAGAAGTCGTCGACGAGGAAGAAGAAGTTGTGATCGCACCGCGGCGAAAACGTCAGCGCAGGAAGTTGCCGCGACCCCACTTCAAAATCCGTCGCAAGAAATCTCAAAGCCAGTCGCCAGTTGCGGCTGATTCGCCGGAAAAGAGTGAACGAGCGCGTTTGATGAGCTCACTAGAAAAGGCGAGTATCAGTGCCGAACAATTCGCTGGCTATGAAATGCCAAGTCAACAATTGTTGGATACACGTATAGCCATCGATTATGACGCACAAGAAAAACAGATACGCAAGAATGCAAAAACGTTGGAGAAGACATTCGACGAATTTGGCTTCGATGTGAAAGTTGTAGATGTTGAAACTGGACCGGTGATCGCTCAGTACGAAGTCGCACTTGCCGCTGGATTGCGGTTAAGCAAAATATCTGGATTGGCGGATGACTTAGCAATTGCATTGCGTGTACCGAGTGTTCGCATAGTTGCGCCAATCCCTGGAAAGAATACAGTCGGGATTGAAGTGCCAAATGCTGAGCAACAATTGGTGCGAATGCGGGAAGTGATTGAAGATGCCAATGGCAAAAGCGCGAAAATGAACATCCCAATTTTCTTAGGTAAAGATGTTGCGGGAAACAGCTTGACAGTTGACCTGACCAAGATGCCTCACCTGTTGATCGCCGGACGAACGGGTTCGGGTAAATCCGTTTGTCTACACACGATCATCGCTTCAATTTTGATGTCTCGCAAGCCAGATGACGTCCGCCTGTTGATGATCGACCCGAAGATGGTGGAGCTGTCGATTTACGGCCAATTACCACACCTCATGCACCCTGTCGTGACAGATATGAAAAAAGCTGAAGCGATTCTTGCTTGGGCTGTTGAAAAAATGGAAGAACGCTATCGTTTGTTAGCACAAACCAAAGTTCGACACGTTACAAGTTTTAATGAACTCGGCGAAGAAGAAATTCGCAAGCGACTTGGCCCTAAAATTGCACAAATGGATGAAGTCCCCACTCATATGCCATTTATTGTGATTGTTGCCGATGAACTTGCTGACTTGATGATGACCGCCGGTAAAGATGTTGAACAGCACATTATTCGTCTGGCTCAGAAGAGTCGCGCGGTAGGGATTCACTTGATATTAGCGACGCAGAAACCAACAGTGGACGTGATCACCGGATTGATTAAATCCAACTTGCCGGCGCGATTGGCGTTCCAAGTTGCCAGTCGGATGGATAGTCGAGTTGTACTTGATGAAGGCGGAGCAGAGAAGTTGCTGGGCAACGGTGACATGCTGTTTCTGTGGCCTGGCACAAGTACGTTGATTCGTGGGCAGGGAACGTTTTTGGCCGATGACGAAATTCAATCGCTTGTCGATCAGTGCTCTCAGGTGGAGCAGGAATTTGAGCACGAATTAGTGAACTTAAAAGTTGATTCAGAAAACGATTTAGATCCACAAGCTCTACGTAAACGAGACGAGTTGTATGAAAGTGCAATTGAAGTTGTATTACGCGAAGGTCGCGGTAGCTGTTCGCTGCTGCAACGAGCACTGGGGATTGGTTATGGTCGGGCAGCGCGTTTAGTGGATTACATGGCTGAAGATGGGATTGTGGGAGATCACAATGGATCGAGTGCACGTGAGGTACTCTTGACCATGGAGGAATGGGATGCGATGCAAAACGCGTCCGATGTCATGACCGACGAAGCAATGGAAGATGCAGAGCTTATTGACGAATATGATTCTGAGCTAATCGATGAAGACTGCGACAGTACAGAATGGGACGACGATGAATTAGCAGAGGGAGAAGAGTGGGGAGAAGCTGAAGATGACGACGATCTGGAGTGGGAAGAGCAAGAGGCCGAAGAAACGGTATCGATTTCCATGCAATCTTCGCTGGTCGCCGACACAGATGATGACGCCGAAGACTGGGCAGATGAACTCGATTCGGAGTATAATGAGTAGTTCCGGTATTGGCCACAAATGCCTCCGCATAACACTGTAAAAAGATGCTTGGATAAAATGATTGTTGATCGTCTCTGTAATGCTGCCCAGTATTACTCGCTAGAACCTTTAGTACGGCTTGGGTTTGATTTCTTAGGTCGTCCAGATTTAGCGTCTCTCGAGGACGGAGTACATGAGATTCAAGGCCGTGATGTGTTCGCAGTTATCGCTCGGGGTGAAGGCGTAGGTCGCGAAGCAGCGATGCTGGAAGCTCATCATAAGTATTTGGATATTCAATATGTGATTGCTGGGACGGACACAATGGGCTGGCTTGAACGTGAGTTTGTTCAACGCATCAAAGATCCGTACGATGCGGACAAGGATCTCGAGTTTTTTTATGATCGTCCACAGTCGTGGATCGTCGTGCCGCAGGGTAGTTTTGCGATCTTTATGCCTCAAGATATTCATGCTCCATTGGCAACCACGACGGTAGTGCATAAAGCGGTAGTTAAGGTTAAATTGCATTCACCGTTTGCCGATGAAGGTTAGACGTTGACACTCGATTGTTACCAAACTAAGGTGGAGTTGTTCAAGGCGGTAAGAAGACAAAACCATCAAAATAAAATCCTATGCATGCGGACAAACTACAAATCATACTTTTCCAGCGAGCTGTTAATAGCAGCGTGCGTGCCGTGTCCATTGTAGTCGGCGTCATTATTTGTCCTGCTATTATGAGCAGGGTTTCGACGGTGTAGGGCTAACAGAAAATTTTATTTACTAGCAAGCCCTGAGACCGACGGGAGGTCGCAGGGTTTTTTTAGTTAAGCAGTTGATAAATCAAATACGGTAGTCACGGGCGTAAGCGTTAAGCGGAGAGCAAAAATGACAAGACAGATTCAGATATATGACACAACTTTGCGCGACGGTACGCAAGGTGAGGGTGTAAGTCTTTCGCTGCAAGACAAACTCGAAATTGCCAAACGGCTAGACGAAATTGGAGTGGATTACATCGAGGGCGGTTACCCGCTGTCTAATGAAAAGGACCAACAATTCTTTCAGAAAGTCCAGCAGTTAGGATTACAGCATGCAAAGGTTTGTGCTTTTGGGATGACTCGCCGTCGCGGTGTTGCTGCCTCGGCAGACCCAGGGATGCTAGCACTCCGCGATAGTCAGGCGCCGATTTGTACAATCGTTGGGAAAACATGGGATTTTCATGTCACGGATGTGTTGCGAGTGGATTTGGCTGAAAATCTGAAAATGATCGGCGAAAGTATTTCGTTTCTAGTCGCTGAGGGGCGAGAGGTGATATATGATGCCGAACATTACTTCGACGGCACAAAAGCAAATGCTCAGTACGCGGCTAAGACGATTCAAGCGGCGGCTGAAGCGGGTGCGTCTCTAATCGTATTGTGCGATACCAATGGGGGGTCGATGCCCGAGGAAATTACTGCGCTGACCAGTGGTGCAATCGAATTGCTTTCTCAATGGTCCGTGCCGGTGGGAATTCATTGCCACAATGACTGTGACGTAGCTATCGCAAATTCACTAGCTGCAGTAGACGCTGGAGCGGTTCAGGTCCAAGGCACGATAAACGGTATTGGAGAACGCTGTGGAAATGCAGATTTGATTAGTGTGATTGCTAATTTGGCATTTAAAAAAGATGGCTTTGAAGTCATTGGCAATACGGACTTTGAGCAATTAACGGAATTGTCGCGTTTTGTGTATGAGACGGCCAATATGAGACTGCGGCGGGGGCAGCCGTTCGTCGGTCGCAGCGCGTTTGCTCATAAAGGTGGAATGCACGCTCATGCGATCGCTCGAGCGGTGAATTCATATGAACATCTTGATCCCGCGGTTGTCGGTAATGAACGCCGGATTCTAATTAGTGAATTGTCTGGGCGTAGTAATGTGAAAGCGTTGACGGCAGAATATGATTTGCCTGATGACGATCAAGTCATGAAGGATATTTTGGCTGAAGTTGTTAAGTTAGAGAACGAAGGATATCAGTTTGAAGCTGCCAAAGCATCATTCGCATTGTTGATGCAGCGGTGTGCTGGTACATTCAACGCGCATTTTGAAAGAGTTAACTATCATGTTGAAGTCGGGGCACAAGAAGGGAAGAGTGTTACGAACGTAGCAACTGTGAAATTACGAGTGGCCGGTGAGATGCAGCACGAGGTTTCTGAGGGGGATGGCCCAGTGAACGCTCTAGACGCCGCGATGCGTAAAGCCTTGCAATACAGCTTTCCAGCGCTGGAATCAATGCGGTTGGTCGACTATAAAGTTCGCGTGGTTAATTCCGAAGCAGGCACGGCAGCTCGGACGAGGGTTTTTATAGATTGCCAAGATGAGCATGATATCTGGGGAACTGTTGGTGTGAGTGAAAATATTATCGAAGCAAGTTGGATCGCATTAGTGGACGCCATCGAATACAAATTGTATAAGGATGAACAATAGTTAGGTGCTCCTCTGCGACAGGAGGACTTTCCAGACGTACCCGTTAATTAGAAACTGTGGGCCCACCGCATCAATTCCAGATTCCACTCAAGACAACCTGAGAACAGATAGAAAATTGAACGCATGAGTTTTGAATTTACCCCCGAGTCACTTCC
The DNA here is from genome assembly GCA_018658605.1 of Planctomycetaceae bacterium. Next base: position 16,419 of record JABHUV010000106.1, read on the forward strand.
TAAAAGCTTCGATCATAAAGACGCGAGTCAACGAATTTTTGACCGCTGGAGTGATCGTGGCTACTTCCATGCGGACGCGGAATCGGACAAACCAGCATTTTCGATTGTGATACCTCCGCCAAATGTAACCGGAGCATTACATTTAGGGCACGCATTGAACTCAACGCTGCAAGATATTCTGGTGCGGATGCGGCGGATGCAAGGATTTGAAGTTCTATGGATGCCAGGGACAGACCATGCAGGGATTGCCACTCAGGCTGTTGTCGAGCGGCGATTGCGCGAAGAAGAAGGATTGTCCCGGCACGATTTAGGGCGGGAAGCACTAGTAGAACGAATCTGGGAGTGGAAGGGGCAGTACGAGAAACGAATCATTTCACAACTGAAGCAACTTGGATCGAGTTGTGACTGGGAACGAACTCGCTTTACGCTGGACGATATATGTGCGCGAGCGGTACGGCATACTTTTTTTGACTTGTTTAAGAAATCCTATATTTATCGTGGTAAGCGGTTAGTGAATTGGGACACATTTTTGCAAACTGCCGTTAGTGATGATGAAGTGTTTCATGAGGTTGTTGAGGGTCATTTTTGGCATTTTCGATATGCGGTCGTCGATCCGCAATCTCATGAGCCCAGCCATGTAACGATTGCCACGACTCGACCAGAAACAATGCTGGGTGATACCGCTGTCGCAGTACATCCGGATCCGGCTAAAGCGTTTGAAAAACTCATCGCGAATTTAGAATCAAAGATCAGTGAGGCGACCGATGTAGAATCCAATGAATTGCAAAATGAGTTAGATCGGTTACGAGAGCGGCAGGCCGATGTGCTACCGGGGCTAGAGCAATTGCGCGACATGGCAGTCGCGGGACGGATGTTACACTTGCCATTGGTAGACCGCGAGATTCCGTTGGTGGTGGACGTCTGGGCAAAACCTGAATTGGGCAGCGGTTGTGTTAAGATCACACCAGCGCATGATCCCAATGACTACGAAGTCGGACAGCGACTATCGTTGCCGATGATCAATATCCTATGTCCTGATGGCACGCTCAACGCAAACGCAGGTCCCTATCAAGGGCAGACGATGAAGGAAGCACGCAAGCAGGTCGTTGCGGACTTAGAGGCTTTAGGGTTGATGAGTGAGATCGAAGATCGCGAAATCGATTTGGCCCACTCCGACCGCAGTAAGACTCCGATCGAACCCTGTCTGGCAGATCAGTGGTTTGTGAAAATGGATGTGCTAGCACAATCTGCGATGGACGCTGTTACGGACGAAAAAGTTGGGATTTTTCCGCAACGATACCGCCGCGGATATTTGGATTGGTTAGGCGAAAAACGCGATTGGCCGGTGAGTCGGCAGTTATGGTGGGGGCATCAGATTCCGATTTGGTCGAGATGTTGTGAAACGGAAGAAGATTTGCAACAGCAGCAAGCGGCATTAGATGGGCATGCTCAGATTCAGGCAGGCGGGGTGGCCTACCAAGTTGAGTTTACTGCGGCTCAAAACGAAGCTGCTCGTACCGATGCCACACAAGCGGAAACTCACTTTGCAGTTATCCATGTGGGGATTAAGGCGGAAGACAGTGCGTTGGAAGCGGAGTTCGAAACGTTGGGGTATCAGCGCGAAGAGGATGTTTTAGATACATGGTTTAGTTCCGCTTTGTGGCCGCATAGCACGCTATCTTGGCCAGATGAAACAGCGGAGCTTGCTAAATTTTATCCTTCGACGACGTTAATTACGAGTCGCGATATTATCACCTTGTGGGTTGCCCGGATGGTGTTGATGGGACTCAATAACTTGGGCGAAGTCCCTTTTAGTGAAGTCTTCATTCACCCCAAGATTTTGGACGGATATGGCGAGACGATGTCCAAGAGTAAGGGGAACGGAGTTGATCCGTTGGACGTCATTGAGAAGTTTGGTGCGGACGCATTGCGGTTTGGCTTAGCCTATTTAACGACGGAGACTCAGGATGTACGGATGCCGGTGCAATTTGAGTGTCCGCATTGTGCAAGTTCCATTGAACAGACTAAGAAAAATCGCGAGTTGCCGCGGGTTACCTGTCCACAGTGTGCTAAAGAATTTCATACACAATGGGCACGTAACGATGAAGACTTAGCATTGCCTCGCGGGGCTGTGTTGAGTGAGCGGTTTGAGATTTCCAGGAACTTTTGCACGAAGCTGTGGAATGCTTCGAGGTTCACATTGATGAATCTCAGTGGCTACGATGCGGCTGAGGTGGCGGAGCAAGAACTGGCGTTTGAAGACCGTTGGATTCTGAGCAGGCTGGCAAGTGTGACTCAGCAAGTGACGGAGAAGTTAGAACATTACGGCTTTGCGGAAGCGACACGCGTGCTTTACGATTTTGCGTGGGATGAGTTTTGTAGTTTCTATATTGAGATGACGAAGAGTCGCATGCAGGACGAGAGTTCTCGTGCGGTTGCTCAGCGGGTAACGGCGTATACGTTGGATCAGTTGTTACGGTTGTTGCACCCGATTATTCCCTTTGTGACCGAAGAGGTGTGGGGTTTGTTGTCACAGATTGCTCCGGAGCGTGGATTGAGTGAGTTAGCGATTGCGACTGAGTCGATTATGCTGGCCCAGTGGCCCGTTGCCGATGATGCGCGGATCCATGTTGAGATCGAGCAGCAGTTTTCTCAATTTCAGGAAGTGTTACGCGCAGTTCGTGAGATCCGCAGTCGTCAGAATATAGCACCTCGTGATGAAATCGAATTTTCAATTCATTGTTCCGCTGGTGCTGAGCAGTTGTTACGTCCGCTGGAAGGGTATTTTGAATCGATGGCCAACGCTCGATGTGTTGCTTGGGGCGAGTCGGTGGAGGCGCCGGAGAACAGTGCTAGTGTGCGAGTGGGCGAGATGGAAGTATTCGTTGATTTGAAAGATTTCATTGACGTGGACGCCGAGATTGAGCGCAACACGGCGTTGGAGCAGAAGTTATTGGGTCAGATTCAAGGTCGCCAGAAGAAATTAGCGAACGAGCAATTTACAGCGCGGGCCCCAGCGGAAATCGTCCAACGCGAACGTGCTGGATTAGTACAGCTTGAAGAAGAGCTAGCCGCGGTGCGCAAATCCCTCGAGGCACTGCGGGCGTAGGCGTCCGGACGCAAGATGTCGCCCCTACTTAATTCTGGGGAATCCCATATAATACTAGCGAAGCATATGATGCCAAGAATTGACTTGAGAGGGATATGACCCATGCCTGTGGAAATGAATTTATCGCGGATTATTATTAGCGATATCAATGATCATCAAGTGATTTATCTGAAGGAAGTCGACGGCGAACGAACTTTTCCAATCGTGATTGGGATCGCCGAAGCATCGAGTATCGACCGCCGTGTGAAGAACTTTGAAACATCGCGCCCGCTGACGCATGACCTGATTTGCCTAGTCGTTGACACGCTTGGCGCTGAACTCGATAGTGTTCTTATTAGTGATGTCGAAGGACACACATTCTATGCCCGCTTGCGGATGCGAAAAGATGGAGAGATCGTCGAAGTAGATTCGCGACCCTCCGATGCCATTGCGGTCGCTGTGAGTTGCGACCCACCATTGAGTATCTATGTCGAAGAAAAAGTGCTGCAAGACGCCATCGCTGAAGCTTAATGATGCACGTCGGCAAACGCTTGAGCTAAAACTTGCTCCGCTCGAATCGCCTGATCACTGTCCACCACAATGCTCACTCGCATTTCACTCGTATTCATCATTTCAATGTTAATCTTGGCGTCGGATAATGCTTGGAACATCCGCAAAGCGACTCCCGTGTGACTGCGCATTCCAATACCACTTACCGACACAATCGCAATCGCTGGATTACGTAGTATCTCCTGTTCGCCAGGGAAATCACCAGTCAATTGCTGCAAGACGTCAACGGTCTTTTCAATATCATTGCGGGGGACGGTCAATGTGATACTGGCGATATTGTCTTGATCCAAATAACTCTGAATAATCATGTCCACCACCACACCAGCTTCAGCTGTCGCATCAAAGATCGTTGCGGCTACACCGGGAGTGTTAGGAATACCTTCGATGGATATACTTGCCTGTGACTCGTCTAACCCAATATCCGTAATCGACAACTCTTCCATGTCGTGCAACCGATTTGCCGCCTCGGCTGAATTGGCAATGGGAGTAATTGCCGGCGACTCTGCTTGACGGTTTGGTTGCGAAGCTTGCTCCAATTCAAACTTGCGATGCACTGTATGGATAGCAAGCTCGGCCTGTTCGCGAGCGACCAATGCTGAAATCTTGATTTGGCTCGTCGTGATCATGAATATGTTGACGCTCTGATCCGCTAAACAGCGAAACATTCGATTGGAAACACCGGACTGGACAGCCATGCCCATACCCACAACAGAGATTTTCGAAACATCGTCACGATGGGAAACGCGATCCACCTGCAATGAATCTAAAGCCGGCTGAATCATTTCGAGGGTTAACGGTAAGTCACCCGAGGGTACAGTAAAGGAAATGTTTGATTTGCCCAGTTTCCCAGCGTCTTGAACAATCATGTCGACGGTAATATTAGCTTTGGCAATCGACGTGAAAATGGCATTGGTGGAACCCGGTTGATCGGGCACTCCGCTTAAAGTAATTAGCGCTTCGTTGAAAGTAACCGCCGTACCACTAACCGCGCGATTCGGATCCTCGGAAACGTTGGAAATAATTGTACCGGTTGCTTCGCTACTGCTACTACGAACATGAATTGGCACGGCAAATTTCTTGGCAAATTCAATTGAACGGCTATGCATCACGCCAGCACCCATACTCGCGAGTTCGAGCATCTCGTCGTAACTTGTATGCGAAAGCCAGCGAGCGTCGCTGACGACGCGCGGATCGGCGGAATAAACACCGTCGACATCCGTGTAGATTTCACACTCTGCGCCAAGTACAGCCGCCAATGCTACGGCCGTCGTATCACTTCCGCCACGGCCCAAAGTGGTTATATTGAAATCATCGTCGATGCCTTGGAATCCAGCGGCGATCACAATATTACCGTCGTCCAGCAATCTCTGCATGCGGTTGGTCGAGATCGAAATGATCCGCGCTTTTCCGAATACATTGTCCGTTTTAATGCCAATTTGAGAACCCGTTAAACTAATCGCTTTGTGTCCCAATGACGTAATTGCCATTGCCATTAAAGCAACACTGACTTGCTCACCAGTGGACAACAACATGTCCATTTCACGGGCTGGAGGTTGTTGCATGATTTCGCCAGCGAGGGCAGTTAGCGTATCGGTGTTTTTGCCCATTGCGCTGACGACCATGACAACTTGGTGACCTTGTTGTTGAGCACGAACAGCAGTTTGAGCAGCGGCGAGAATTTTTTCGGTAGTGGCGACACTCGTGCCGCCGAATTTTTGAACGATAATCGACATATTAATTTGTAGTTGGTGTGTTTTGGGTTGTTAAACGTTTGCCGTGAACTTGAGGCTATGCATCGATAAATGTCTTCATGACTTCAAACCCGCGTGGGAACTGGTGAGCGGATGCTTCCGCTTGAAGTTCGTCGTAGCTTGTTTGAGTGTCGGCTTGGATGCCGGTACCGGCAATGGTAAACGGGACAATGCCGTGGCTATGAGTCTTTGTTTGTACCGGTGTCGGATGATCTGGCGATATGAGGATGCGGTAATCCCCTTGCTGTTTAAGTGCCTCGTGAACAGGACCGACGATATGTAAGTCGATTTCCTCGAGCGCCTTGATCTTCGCGTGAACGTCGCCTTCGTGTGACGCTTCATCCGGCGCTTCGACATGTATACAGACTAGATCTACGCCAGGCTCGGCGATTGCTTCAATTGCTGCCGCACCTTTTGCTGTATAATCTGTGTCGGTATAGCCTGTTGCACCGGTGACTTCGATACGCGGCCAATCTAACAGGGCCGCGATTCCGCGTAGCAAATCGACCGCCGTGATCATCCGTCCTTGTTTCGCATAGACGTCCATGAAGGTCGGTAGAGCAGGAGTCTTTCCGAAGCCCCAAAGCCATACATTTGTGGCCGGTAGTTTGCCCGCAGTTATTCGTTTTTGGTTGACAGGATGGTCCTTGAAAACCTTACCGCTAAGGTTCATGAGTTCACTCAGTAGGTCGCTACCAAGACCACGCGGAAAATCATTGACCACAGTGTCATCTGTTAAGTCATGTGGCGGTGTTGACCGAGTGTCTCGGCTAAACGGAGCTGGGTCATCACTCGCACGGTAGAGCAGCAGATTGCGATAACTCACCCCTGTAACAAATTCGAGGTCGCTGCGGTCTAGTTCTACTTGTAACGCCTCGAGCAGTTCTGCCGCTTCGCTGTCCGAGATATGATCCGCGGTGAAGTCACGCATGATTTGATCTTCAATCGTTACCAAATTGCAGCGCACCGCCCAATCGCGAGGACCTAATTCGATGTTCTGTGCCGCAGCTTCTAGTGGCGCACGCCCCGTGAAATACTTGTCTGGGTCAAAACCTAAAAGACTCATATTCGCTACGGCTGATCCCGCTGGTAGGTGAGGCGGAACATGATTCGCCGCGCCGACAATACCCGACTGGGCAATCGCATCCATGTGTGCAGTACTGGCAGCTTGCAGTGGGGTTTGGCCGTCGAGGCTTTCTTGCGGAGTGTCGGCACATCCATCGGGGATGATAATAACGTATTTCATAGTATGAGGTTTCTGTTGATTGGTTTGCCGTTCTTGTTGGTGCAGGTGTTACTGTATTGAGGTGCTCGTGTTTTACAGTTGTGCTGCCACAGTGGCAGCGGTCGAGGCGATAGTCTATGAGTTCATGATTCGCATCACGACTGGACTACCCTTGGTGTCCGCTGAGTTTTTGAGTTCATCTGCGGCCGTTTGAATAGCTCCGGCTGTAGTCGCATGACTCATGATGACTAACTGCACTGTATTCTCAGGATCAGTGGATTGCGTTTGTTGTTGGTTGATCGATGCGATGGATACGCCATGGCGACCAATGATACTTGTCAAACTAGCCATGACCCCTGGGTCGTCATTGACTTGGAGACGGATGTAATATTTATTGACGGCGGTGTCTGCGGGCGCCATTTGTCGTGGTGATTGTGCGTCGGACCAAAGTTCCAGGTTGCCAAATGTTAGGCGAGTTCGCCCGACGACGGTGTCGATGATATCAGCTACAATGGCCGAGGCGGTCGGCATTTGCCCCGCTCCTTGCCCATGGAAAAAAACGGGTCCGACAGCGTCACCCCGTACGCGAATGGCGTTAAATGCACCTTCGACTTCTGCTAATGGATTTCCTTTGCGAACAAGCGTTGGAGCAATATTCATTTCGACAGCGTTACCATTGAGTTTTGATTCCGCTAGTAGTTTGATGCGGTACCCACAGCGGTCTGCATTTTGAATATCGCGCAGTTGTAGTGACTCGATGCCCTCCAGCGGAATATCTTGCCAATCAACGCGAACTCCAAATGCGAGATGGCTCAGGATCGCAAGCTTTTGCGCGGTGTCACTGCCATCGACGTCTAACTTGGGATTAGCTTCGGCGTATCCTAATTGCTGGGCTTGCTTGACGGCACTTTGATAATCCGTTCCGTACTGTTGCATTTGGGTGATGATGTAATTGCAGGTGCCGTTGAGGATGCCCTTGAGCGCGGTGATTTGATTACCCGTGAGGCATTGGCCAATGTTTGTGACAATGGGAATACCACCGGCAACCGAAGCTTCAAAGGCAATGCATCGATCGAGTTCACGGGCGCGATCGAATAGTTCAGCGCCATGTTCCGCTAGTAAGGCTTTGTTTGCTGTGACAACATCTTTGCCCGCCTCAAGCATTTGTAGCATGATCGTTCTAGCAGGCTCTGTGCCACCGATTAACTGAGCAACCACTTTGATTTCAGGGTCGTTAACGATGTCCTCGAGATTGTCGCTTAAAACGCCTGCAGGTATTGCAACGGCACGTGGTTTTTTGAGGTCGCGGACGATGACTTTTTCAAGCCAAGGGATGCGGCCGGCATGACGAGCTGTGCGATCACCGTGATCCAGTAATAGCTTGGCTACGCCTGTACCGACAGTTCCTAAACCGATGATTGCAATTTTTGTCTTTTCCATGGGAGTTTTGCAGCTTGATTTGATGTCTATTCGTACGGAGGTCTGCGGGTTTGGCAACCTAAATTTGTTTAAAACTAGTGGCGTTACCTATTACAGTGTTCGGCATTATTGACTGGTTCGTGCCACTTGCAATGGTGTGGATTTTGTGAGAATTCTCGATCCGTTCTAAGGGACTGCTTGATAGTCGTCGAGCGTCAGATACGCTAAACTACACGCGGACGACGACTGTGAATATGAACCGGCTCCTAAGGAAATTAGCAGAACTCATAGTATGGTCAGTCGAAACAATGGTCAAGACGAGCCAGATTGTTGTCCGAGTCGGATGCCGGTGACATTAGAAGCAAGCGACGCGCGAGAAGTAATAAATATAATAGTTACAACAGATACATCCACGCTATAAAAGAAGTCGAGGAAAGAATCACGATGGAACCACAGGCCCAAGAATTCTTAGAACGCTTGTTGCAAACGCCAGGCCCCTCTGGTTTTGAGGAACCGGTACAGCGTTTGGTACGAGAGTATGCTGATACATTTGCTGACGATGTGCGGACGGACATTCATGGGAATGTGATTTGTGCGATCAACACCGACAATAAAACGCGGTTGATGTTTGCCGGACACTGTGACCAAATTGGGATGCTAGTTAGCCATATTGATGATGACGGATTCATTTATGCGCAGACGATCGGTGGCTGGGATCCACAGCAGTTGATTGGCCAACGTCTCGTGATATGGACGGAAAGCGGTGAAGTACCTGCAGCGGTTTCCCGTAAGCCGATTCACTTGTTGACGGATAAAGAACGCTCGCAAGTCGTGAAGCTTACTGAGCTGTGGTTGGATATCGGTGCGAATAATAAAGAAGATGCTCAGAGTGTTGTTGAGATTGGCGATCCGATTACGCTTAAACTCGGTATGCAACCGTTGCGTAATGGATTGATTAATGGTCCGGCCATGGATAACCGAACGGGTACTTGGGTTGTGATCGAGGCATTGCGGCGAGCTAAGTTAGTAAATCCTGATTGCGGAGTGTACGCGGTATCGACTGTACAAGAAGAAATTGGACTTCGCGGGGCTCGTACTAGTGCCTTTGGAGTTGACCCGCATACTGCCATTGCTGTTGATGTAACTCATGCGACGGATTGCCCTACAATCGATATGAAACAATTGGGCGATATTCAATTGGGCCGGGGCCCCGTTGTGTTTCGTGGCCCTAATATGAATCCAGGTGTTGTGCAGCGATTGCGTGATATTAGTTCATCACACCAAATTCCCTCACAACTCGCAGCGATTGGTCGCGGTGCATCAAATGATGCTAATGCGTTGCAGTTGAATCGAGCGGGAGTAGCCACTGGATTGGTTAGTATTGCAAATCGATATATGCACAGTGCGGTTGAGACGGTTGCACTGGACGATTTAGACAATGCCGCTGAATTACTTGCTCAATTTGCATTGGGCTATACCGCAGAAGATGACTTTACCCCTCGCTAATCTTCGCTCTGTCGCAATTCCAACTACAAATTTATACAAATTATCAAGAATTTGGGAATTGGTTGCGCTGCCATAATTCTCAAACATTGAAAATTGCAATTCCTGTCAAAATGGCATCAAAAGAGTGACGGATATTGTCGTTCTGCCAAATTGGCATCACTTGGCGATCATACAGCCCCTAGCGGGGGGATAATAAAGATGTAAATGCCGCTAGACGTCCTTGTGTATTCTTGGTTTGTGGTTTATTTTCGAAGGTTTGGCACGCGTATTGCGTTGCTTTATAGGAATTACAAATTAATAGAGATCGTAAAACACCCAATTCGATGATTCACTTCATCAGAGATTGGGATTGAAATAAAATAGGCGATTTGGACAACTCGCGAAGGAGAATCCGGACGTGGCAAAACAAATGGTTTTTGATGACAGGGCAAGACAATCCCTGTTAACTGGCGTGAGCAAACTAGCACGAGCTGTACGCAGTACATTGGGTCCTCGCGGACGAAATGCAGTTTTAGACAAAGGTTGGGGCTCACCCAAAGTAACCAAAGACGGCGTGACCGTTGCCGAAGATATTGAATTAGATAATGTCTTTGAAAACCTCGGTAGCCAGATGGTAAAGGAAGCTGCTAGTAAAACGAATGACGTCGCTGGTGACGGAACAACCACAGCAACCGTTTTAGCCGAAGCGATTTTTCGTGAAGGTTTGAAAATGATTGCCGCTGGTGCTGATCCAATGGCTTTGTCACGTGGAATTGCTAAGGCTGTAAGTGCCTCATGCGATAGCGTTGCAAAGTTAGCTACGCCGATTGATCCAAAAAGTAAAAAGGAAATCCAACAGGTTGCTGCCATTGCTGGAAATAACGACGCTTCTATTGGAAAAGTCCTAGCAGACGCCTTTATTAAAGTTGGGAAGAACGGTGTCATCACCGTTGAAGAAGGTCGTGGAAACGAAACAGTCGTTGATGTTGTTGAAGGTATGCAATTTGATCGTGGTTTCCTGTCTCCACACTTCGTGACTAATGAGAGTGAAGTGATTGTTGAACTGGAAAATTGCCTGATCCTGTTGTTTGAAGAAAAAATATCGTCAAACAAAAAGATGATTCCACTGCTTGAAGCAGTCAGTCAATCCAAGAAATCGTTGTTGATCATCGCCGAAGACATCGAAGGCGAAGCTCTAGCGACCCTCGTGGTTAACAAAATGCGTGGTATCTTGAACGTCTGTGCTGTTAAAGCTCCAGGCTATGGTGATCGTCGTAAAGCGATCATGGGTGATATTGCCGTGCTAACGGGGGCTACTCCAATCTTCAAAGATTTGGGGATTGAACTTGAAAGCGTCAAAATCGCTGATTTAGGGACCGCTAAGAAAATCAAAATCACCTCGGAAACGACAGTAATGGTTGGTGGAGCGGGATCTAAAGTGGACATTAAAGGTCGTGTGGAACAAATTCGCAGTGAAATTGATGTTACTGACAGTTAATATGATCGCGAAAAACTTCAAGAACGGTTAGCGAAACTCGCTGGCGGTGTTGCTCAAATTAACTGTGGTGCCACGACCGAAACCGAAATGAAAGAACGCAAAGCATTGCTCGAAGACGCCAAAGCAGCAACTCAAGCCGCACTTGAAAGCGGAGTTGTCGCTGGTGGTGGAGTCGCCTTGATTCGATCAGGCAAAGCAATTGATAGCTTAGGGCTAACCGGCGACGAAAAGCTCGGCGGATCGATTATTAGGAATGTACTGGATTACCCTCTACGGGCCATCGCTGAAAACGCGGGCCTTGACGGAGCGGTCATTGTAAATCGAGTGCGAAAGCTCAAGGGTAAAAACGAGGGTTATAATGCCGACACAGATACCTATGGCGACCTTGTCGAAATGGGAGTTATCGAACCGGCGAAGGTAGTTACCACAGCCTTGCAAAATGCAGCAAGTGTTGCATCTTTGTTGATTACCACAGAATGCCTCGTAACAGAGATTCCTGTGGAAGACGACGATGACGATCATCAAGACCACCACGACCATGGCATGGGCGGCGGCATGGATGCGATGGGCGGCATGGGCGGCATGGGTGGCATGCCTGGCATGATGTAGTCCCGACTCGGTTGACTGACTTGTGCAGTTGACGTCGCAGCGAACCCCAATCAACAGATAAAAACTAATTCATTAAATACTAAGTTATCAAAGGAATATTCGAATCATGGCAAAGATCAAAGTTCGTCCATTGGATGATCGTGTGGTTATTCGTCCGGCAGCTTCAGAAGAAGTAACAGCTGGAGGAATTGTGCTTCCCGATTCTGCTAAAGAAAAACCTCAACGCGGTAAAGTCGTTGCTGTGGGAAGTGGTCGTTTATTGGAAAGCGGTGATCGTGCTTCGCTTTCGATTGAAGTCGGAGATATTGTCATTTACGGAAAGTTCGGTGGAGTGGACATGGAAGTAAATGGCGAAGACGTGAAGATCCTGCGAGAATCAGAAATTCTTGCAAAGGTTCTATAACGAGCAGCAAATCATTTTCATAATCAGTTGAATCATTGAATATTCAACGCTAGGAGTTTGAATCGTGGCAAAACAACTTTTGTTTGAAGACAACGCGCGTTCTCGGATGTTGCGTGGTGTAAATAAACTAGCTGACGC
>JABHUV010000120.1 GCA_018658605.1 Planctomycetaceae bacterium
AGAGAGTAGTTAAAACAGTTAAATGGGGGGGGGCTGACGTTGATAAGGTATTGCTGGCGGGGGGAGCCAGTGCTATGCCGATGGTTAAGCGTATCGTTAGGGACTATTTTCCTGAAGTTGAAGTCGTATTATTGCCCAATAATTCTGTTGCGAAGGGAGCAGCGATTTATGCAGATTTACGGCAGTCGATGTCCGTCGGTGAGACACCTAGGGTTAAAGTGGAAGCGGTGACAGCGCGAGCATTGGGGATGCTTGGAACTAACGTCAATACTGGGGAAAAGGTCAACGCGGTTGTACTACCCAAAGATACGAGGCGGCCGGTTAAGATTAGAAGAGTTCTAAAGACGCATCAAGATAACCAGCAGAACTTGTTGGTACAGTTAATCGAAGGCGAGAGTGCCAATCCAGATGAGTGTATCGATTTAGGCAAATGTGTCGTTGATAACTTACCGCCGAAATTACCGGCGAAAACACCGATCAGCCTTGTTTTTTATTACGATGTTAATGGGCGATTATCCGTTGAGGCGCAAATTGGTGATTCGGATGTGAGTATTCCCGTGCCAATCGTAAGGGCAGAGAATTTGGAAAATGTCGACCTCTTCCGCTGGCGAGAATGGGTTGAGACGGTGATGTTGTGTAGTGGAATGTAATGTTCAAGTTTAAGTTGACAGAACAGGGACACGTATTCTATTATTTGGCTAAACGTATGGTTAAAGATGTATTTGTTTTTGTCGAGTGATCGTCTCGTTGTTTTAGGATTGATTGTATTAACATGGTAGATTTTAGTGGATTTGAGCACATTGTAAGATCGGATGAATCGCTTAACGCGTTCACAGGTTTGCGATTCGGCGGTATTTGTGAATATTTTTCGGAACCCACCTCACAGGCTGAGTTGACGGAATTGGTCAAAGTTTGCAACTCGCAGGATGTTCCTATTCGCGTTCTAGGTGGTGGCACGAATTTGATCGTTTGTTCAGATATTGTACCTGGCATGGTTATTCACTTGTCGGCAGCATCCTTTTGTAATATCCAAGTAATTGACAATAAGTTAAAGGCCGGTGGGGGCGCTGCTTTGGTGCAATTGGTTTCGACCGCAGCCCGCGAGGGGCTTGAGGGTTTGGAACAGTTGGCGGGTATTCCCGGTACGGTTGGGGGCGCGGTTCGCACAAATGCTGGTACGAATAGTGGTGATATTGGACAGCGTACGAAAACTGTAACGGTGTTGACTCGCGGAGGGGGTTTGGAGGTTCGCAATAGAGATGATTTGCGATTCTCATATCGAAAATCATCGCTCAATGATCTGGTCGTACTCGAGGCAGAGTTCGAATTGGAACGCGCCGACGCCAACGAAATTACACGAAAGATGCAGACGTTGTGGATTGTAAATAAAGGTCAACAACCGCAGGGACGCGAGCGTAGTTTATGTATGTTTCAAGACCATGGTGGTATTAAGGCGGCAAGTTTGATTGAACAAGCGGGCTTAAAGGGTTTCAAACAAGGTGGGGTTACCGTTAGCGACTCCCACGCGAATTATATGATTGTCGAGGAAGGCGCAACCTGTGCCGATGCCGTGGCAGTTTTGACGCATATACAAACGGAAGTCGATTCACTGTTGGGCGTGTCTATTCAAAAACAAATTGAAGTTTGGTAAATAGATTTAGGGCTTAACTTTAATCGCAAACAAACGAATAGGTTTAACGGATGGCATCACAGTATCTAAAGGGATTGCGCAGGTATCATTTGGGATGGTCAATTCCCGTGGTCCTTTTTGGCGTTGTTGTTGTGGCTGTGTTGCTAGGTCTGTGGAGCATTGGACAATCTCGACTACGCCATGATGATAAATTCGAACTCCGGGCCGATGACATCCACTTAATTCCTCTGCAGCCGAGTTGGATTAGGGAAGATGTTCTGCAAAGCGTCGTCAAACAGCACAATTTAGAAGAGTTGTTTTTGGATGATGATAACCTAACTAAACAGATAGCGGATGCATTCACACTACATTCATGGATTTTGGGCGTTGAGTTAGTTGAAAAGAGCCCCACTGGTGTTCAGGTGCGGGTTAACTATCGGAAGCCTGTTGCGATGGTCGAGGTGAAATTTAACGAGCGTCCACACGTATTGCCAATTGATGCTATGGGTACGGTCTTACCTCCTAGTGACTTTAATCGAGATGACATATCAAACTACCTACGGATAGCTTCGGATCACTTACGTCCTAGTGGTAATGTGGGCGACCCGTGGGGAGATGACAAAGTGGCGGGTGCTGCTAAGTTAGCGGGTTTATTCGATGGCGTCGCGTGGAAGGAAATGGGGCTATATCGAATAGAGGTAACATTGAACCCTCGGGATTCAAAGGTAGTGTATTACCTCGTCCTGAAGGAGTATCCGGAAATACGAATTTTGTGGGGTAGCGAGCCTGGGCAGGAAACAGTTGACGAGCAAATAGCGCCGGAAAAGCTAGCAGAACTAAAGGCATTCTACCGCGCAAATAAGACCTTGCAGATTAGCAGCGAGCCGACGGAGATAGACTTGCGAAGTCGTGAAGGTGTTAAAGTGATACCCCTCAAAAAAGATGAAGAGGGCTTATGATTCGGAATCGATGTTCAACGTCTAGCTAGAACATTCGTTTTGATAGATTTCATTCGCAGCATGGTATGCGGCACCTGATTCGCTAATAAGGTGGTTTTCCACAAAAAGAGTTTCAATTGCCTCGAGTAACCCTAGTACATTCTCGGGTCTCGCGGAATGCCCCATTATACCGATTCGCCAGACTTTACCCTTGAGCTCGCCCAGACCGCCGCCGATTTCGATATTATACCGTTGCAGTAGGGCGGAACGCATATGGGCATCGTCGACCGCGTTGGGAAGATTGACGGCGTTAAGCATTGGTAGTTGATGTTGGGGATCGGCCGCGTATGTAAAACCGATAGTTTCTAGGCCTATCTTCAATGCCTCATGATTCAATAAATGCCGTGCGAAGCACGCGTCGAGGCCTTCGTCATGTAGGATCCGTAATGCTTCATAAAGCGCGTATGTCATGTTGATAGGTGCGGTATGATGGTAAGCGCGATTCTCGCCCCAATAATTGGCTAACATCGAAATATCAAGGTACCAACTTGAAACCTTAGTCGTGCGCTGCTCGACAGCCGCGACAGCCGCAGGACTGAATGAAATTGGGGCGAGGCCTGGGGGACAACTCAGGCATTTTTGAGTACCGGAATAGATGACGTCAATTCCCCAGCGGTCAACATCGATGTTCATTCCGCCCATGGAGGTGACGGCGTCCACGATGAGTAATCCTCCGCCATTGTGGACAATTTCGGCAATTTCAGAAATCGGCTGCGAGGCACCTGTTGAGGTTTCTGCCATAACAATACCAACAACTTTCGGCGTATGTTTTGCAATCGCGTCCTTTAGCTCAGAAGTGGTAAAAACCTGTCCCCACGGTTTTGTGATCGTGTTGACTTCTGCTCCCGCCCGCATTGCGACGTCAGCCATGCGGCTCCCAAACACGCCGTTGACACATACAAGGACGGAATCGCCCTTCTCGACGAGGTTGACCACCGCTGTTTCCATGCCCGCCGAACCCGTTCCACTTACCGCAAACGTCAACGGATTGTCCGTCCGGAAAACTCGCCGCAACATTGATTGGAGACCGTCCATTGCTTGGAGATAGAATGGGTCAAGATGCCCCACTGTGGGTTGGGCGAGCGCGGTTAATACATCTTGCGGGACATCACTCGGCCCGGGACCCATCAGGATGCGGCGAGGGGGATGAAGTTGTGAGTTTGAAGTGGCGGTGTTGTTCATGGGAATACTAACTGCTCATAGGTTAAAAAAACATTATCAATAAATGTTGATCGAAAACGGATTAATCACGAAGCTCGGGGTTGTACGGGGGGCTAGTTAATGGGATATGTTTGTTTGGCCAAAACGCTGATTTGTTTGAAGCAGGGATCCATAGCAGATTCACACCACTCGAACATTGCGGACTCACAGGTTGTTACGGTGGTGCCTGCGTCGCGCATACGGTCGATGGATATTTTCGCGTCTAATTCTAGCCGCCCACTGACCGCATCGATCGGAAGATAAATTTCAAAACCATAGGACAATAGGTCCATCACCGTTTGCTGGACACAGACATGCACTTCGATGCCGGTCACGACAATCGTAGTAATCCCAATATTTTTCCAGTTCTGGAAGAGGGTGTCGAGTTCGCGACAGCTAAAGGTTAGTTTTTCAAGTTCCGGATCGGAATACTTTAATAATTGCTTAACCGTCTTTCCTAATCCCTTAGAGTATTGCTGAGTTGCTGCAACGGGCATTTCAAAGAGGGAAGCCGCTTGAGCGAGTCGGTCGATGTTCCAAACCATCCGATCAAACTCAATTATAACGTGACGAAAAGCCTCCTGTACGTCGACGATTAACATTGCGGTGTTTTGTCGGTTCATAAGTCGTGGACTGGGTGGTAATACCGGCATTATGTGTTCGTAATCTGTGTGGAGTGTGGCTTTATGCTCGTATAGTGTATGTCACTAGTTTACTACGAGATGAGTGGTTTTTCCTAGCCGGCTATTTACGACAATTTGTTATCGATGCACAATAGTAACATAGAGGCACAGCGCAGTGGTGCGATCTATTGCCACAATCGCGACAATTTGGGTAAACAATATTTGCCGCTCAGAAATATCTAGTATCTATTTGCACGGGGTTTACAAATGAGTGACAAACAGGAGACGTTTCACGCGACGACGATTCTTACGGTACGTCACGAGGGAGTAGTGGCTATGGGTGGCGACGGACAAGTCACCTTGGGCTCCGCTATCATGAAATCCGACGCCCGTAAAATCCGTCCGTTACTGGATGGCGCTGTGCTATGTGGTTTTGCGGGGTCCAGTGCTGATGCATTTGCCTTATTGGAGCGGTTTGAGGCCAAGTTGTTGGATCACCCTTCGAATATGCCTCGAGCTGCAACCGAATTGGCTAAAGATTGGCGAACGGATAGAGCGTTACGGCGGCTAGAGGCGATGTTGACGGTGGTGGACCACAATAGTACGTTGCTAGTAAGTGGAACTGGTGACGTGATAAGTCCAACCGATGGGATTGTGGCGATTGGCTCTGGAGGTAATTATGCGATGGCAGCGGCTAGGGCACTGTGCCAGCATTCAAACTTGACTGCTCCCGAGATTGTTAAAACCGCGCTAGGCATTGCTGCTGATATCGATATTTACACCAACCATAATATTGTCATACAAACTTTAGAATCGGCGACGAAATGAACCCCCTAGTTAATTCCCCAAAAAAGTCCAGCGTGCGATGTGATCTAACGCCGCGAGAAATTGTTGGAAAGCTTGATGCATTTATTGTCGGGCAGGATTTAGCAAAGCGGTCGGTCGCAGTCGCCATCAGAAACCGCTGGAGGAGACAGCAACTCGACACAATGATGCGTGAGGAGGTCGCCCCAAAAAACATCTTGATGAGTGGACCTACAGGCGTAGGAAAAACTGAAATTGCCCGACGACTAGCAAGGCTCACCGGCGCCCCCTTTATCAAGGTTGAGGCTACCAAGTATACAGAGGTCGGTTATTACGGGCGCGACGTGGAAAGTATGGTTAGGGAGTTACTTGATAATTCAATTACGCTGATCCGACAACAAGAACGACTAAAAATAGCGGATCAAGCGGCTGTTGCCGTTGAAAAAACGTTACTTGATATGTTGGTGTCCCCGCCGTCTTTGACAGGGCTAGACGATAACGGTGAACAAGCGGCAGTAGAGGCACAATATCAACGAACGCGAGATAAGATGCGAGCGATGCTATTGGCTGGAGAACTAGACCAACGAACGGTGGAAATTACGACGCAGCAAAAAAATGCGCCGATGATGATAGGCGGTATGGGAATGGAAGGTTTAGACATGGACCTTCAAGGGATGCTGGATAAGATGAT